>NZ_JAVJUO010000200.1:0-72495 GCF_040220555.1 Coleofasciculus sp. C1-SOL-03 | reverse complement strand
GCTGCTATAACTTCTAAATCGAATTTTTTCTGCCCCAGCTTCCCCAGCTTCCCCAACTCCCCCAGCTCTCCCATCTCCCTCATCTCCCTCATCTCCCTCATCTCCCTCATCTCCCTCATCTCCCCAAGCCCCCGCCCATCCTCCTCCCAATTTTAGGGTTTGTCCTGATTTGCGCCCTATTGATTGGAAAAAAGGCTGTAGCAACTTGGACACGGAGATCTACAAGCGATGTGCAACAACATGAGCGAGTTTTCACAAGCATCTTATTTTAGGCGAGAACGTGAAAGCTTAGTCATTTTATCCAATCCATCACCCAAGCGTCTGGTGTTTGATGTTAAGGGCAACGATGACAATCGTGGCAGCGGTCGTTAAATGGTGATCCCATCCCCAGGCAAGCCGCTTAATTCGGGTCAGCATCAAGCTAGGTTTACCCAAGTTTGATTCAGTTATTCGGAGCAGATAGAGCAATTGAGCGTAACCCATAAAAAGTAACCCAGCTTCAGAAGCTGGGTTTTCGCTTATAACCAACTACGTTGGCAATATGCACCCCTACACCTGAGTTCCCCCACTCCCCTCATCCGTGTCAACTTCAGCCACAATCCTTACCAGAGGCTCGCTTTCAGGAATTATACTGAAAGCGTACCCACAGGCTTTACTCTAGGCTATTACCGTAAACAGAGCTACCCCAGCTCCCCCGCTTTTCAGCTTAAGTTGACACCAATGCACTTCCCCGCTGCCCGACACCGGGCGGTCGGGAATTTTAATAAAATTTAACAATTGTCAAACAGTTACGGTTATCATCCATACGTGTATAACTGAGCTTATCGGCAATTTTTTGCATAATAGCCAGTCCTCGCCCTCCTTCAGCCTGATCATCAGGCAAGGACGATGGAGTTCGGAGTCGCCGCTCAAAATCAAACGGCGCTCCACAGTCCCAGACCCGTATCTCTAGGCGTTGGGGCGATTGCCCCAGAATTACCTCAACCTCAATGGAAACACTGGGCGGTAGGTCTTTGTGGGCATATTTCACCGCGTTAGTGTATCCTTCCGCAAGCGCTAGTTTGCACTGTAACCAGACTTTTGTTTCGATTGAGGAGGGGTGAAGCTCCCCAAACCAGGATAAAACCTGGTCTAACGCATTCAGGTCGGAAGGAAATTGCTTGCTAAATGTTTGAAGCTCTCTCAACTGCTCAAAGCCTTTCACATCAACGACATCAAAGCCAGAATTAAAATGAACAGATACTCCCTGTGAAAAAATCCAGTCTACCCTAGATTTAACCCTTGCTCTACCATTTATGCACTGACCTTGAGATCTTTATCACTTTCTCATGAAACTACCCTTAGCTTCATCGAGTGTTCCTTCTTGTTGTAAGCGCGTGCATCTGCAATCTCCTTGAGTGACTTGTATTATCTCGATGCCATGACCCAAATTCTAATTATTGATGACGACCCCGCCATTCAAATACTGCTGAAACGGACGCTTCATAACCAAGGTTATGACGTCACCATCGCTAGCAACGGCGAAGAGGGTCTTGAACTTGCGCGGCAGTTACATCCGGCGTTGGTCATTTGTGATTGGATTATGCCCAGGATGAACGGACTAGAAGTTTGCCGTCAAATTAAGGCAACGCCAACCCTATCCACCACCATGTTTATTTTACTGACATCGCTCGGTTCCGTTGGGGATCGAGTGAAGGGACTGGATGCTGGGGCGGATGACTTTATCTGTAAACCAATCGAAATCGCTGAGTTGCAGGCGCGAGTGCGTTCCGGCTTAAGATTGCATGAACTGAGCCGCGATTTGCAGCATCAAAAACATTTGCTGGAAATGGAACTCGCAGAAGCAGCGGAGTATGTCCGTTCCATTCTGCCAGACCAGATGACCGAACCGCCTGTAACGATTGAGTCTCGATTCATTCCGTCTCGGCAATTAGGAGGTGATGGCTTCGATTACTATTGGTTGGATTCCGAACACCTGGCAATTTATCTGTTAGATACGGCTGGACATGGCTTGAGAGCAGCTTTGCCAACCCTGTCGGTGTTAAATCTTTTGAGGTCACGTACCCTGCCGAATATTAACTATTACCAACCCAGCGATGTTCTGCGAGGGTTAAACCAGACCTTTCAGATGACAGCACGTAACGATAAATACTTTACTATCTGGTATGGAGTCTATAATCGGACGAAGCGCCAACTGGTTTATGCCAGTGCTGGACATCCACCGGCAGTCTTATTTTCGGGTAAGCCCTCATCTAGTCGGGATGTTAATCTGTTGAAGACAACAGGACTGCCTGTGGGTATGCTGCTTGAGGCTGAGTATGTTGATGATAGCTGCGACGTTAGCGCATCCAGTTCTCTTTACATTTTCAGCGATGGGATTTACGAGATTCACCAACCGGATGGTAATATCTGGGGACTTGACTCATTCGTCAAACTTCTGGGTGAGTGTAGAGTCGATAGTTCGTGTAACCTAAACTCGATCTTAGAGGGCGTTGACGCCTTAAATCCCAAAGACTTTTTCGATGACGATTTGTCTTTGCTAGAAATTAACTTTGATTGACATCCTCCCCGACTTCCGGAGCTGGGGAAGGAGTAGCTGAAGTCGGGGATTCCCGCCCTAAATCCGGGTGGACTACGCCCTTGTGGGAAGGACAAGGCAGAGTGCACAGGTCAAAAGGTTCTCAGGAAAAAACACTCAAGTTATAAAGGGGATTTCAAAATTCCAAAAGCAGATTGGGTCTTTATACTAAATCCGGGTTCCCCACCCCCCTATAACCTAGTCCACGTAGGCGGACTGGGTTTGTGTAGCAGCAATTTCAATCGCTGTGGCAAAAAGGGGGTAACAAAGGTGGATTTGAGATTAACAATAGACCCCCACATTGGTAAAGAACAGTGACCCGCCAAGGATTTGCATTCCTGGCGGGTTGTTACTAAAAGGGGATCAGCTACTGAGAAACTTGAATACTCACCCTTCAGTGCAGAGATTCTTAGGAGGCTTTGCCAAATTGGGCTAACCCAGGAGAATCATGCACTAGAGGAGACCGCCTCCTCAAACGCTTCTCGTGTGGGGAAGATTTCAAAAACCCGATCCATGCTTGTCAGTTCAAATAACATTTTGATCTGTTCGTTGACTGAGCAAACAAAGAGCTTTCCCCCAGCAGCACGAACGGTCTTAAGGGCAAGAACCAGTGCCCCTAAGCCCGAACTATCCATAAAGGTAACGTCTTGAAAATCAATCAATACGATGTCGGCATTCGATTGCACAAGGTCGCTAATCTCTTGACGAAATTGACCGGCTTTTGTGCCATCTAAGATACCAGAGGGTTGAACAACTTTAACCACAGGACTCATATACTACTTATGACTGCCGTTACAGAAATATCCAGACCTTGCCAGTATAGCTGCGACAATTCAAATCAGCCAAACTTTTGGGCTGAGGAGAGGTGTCGTTTTTGGGCAGTTTTTATCCTCTGGAGAGATTATAGAGATATCTCTCTTGAGTAACTTCATTCTGTTTTCCTTGGATCAGCTATCTGCATTGGTCAGGGATGGAATGTATCTCAACTTGGGCGGAGATACGTCACTCCTTACCGAGTCCAGCCGTATCCATCCGGATTTTTTCGGTAAGCACATTTACTATAGCTTATCAATAGACCCTCCTAAGTAAGTAGTCGGACACAATTAAAGTTAACAGTTGAGATTAGGCAACAGGCAACAGGCAACAGTAAGGGTTTGAGGCTTATTTACAAAACTTAACACAGTGCCGTTTTCTTTTGTCCGACTACTGAGTCGGACTTTCATTAAAGTTAACGGTTGAGGTGTGAATGGATGACTGTGGACGTCCCAGGTAGCGGCAACCTTGATCTCAGCGGTAAAGGACTTGGTAAGCTTCAGTAAGGAGATTACGAAATTGGGCAATGACAGACCAAGTTTTGATTCTAGGGGGACAAGGACGTATCGGCAGCAATGTTATGCAAGATCTGATTGCCCATACCCCAGCACAAATTACGATTACAGGGCGTCACCAGACATCACAGACAGCATTTTCGCCACAGGTACAGTTTCTCACCCTAGATTTAGCCGATCGCGAGGGGTTGAGGCGGGCGATCGCCTCTCATAATCTGGTGATCCATTGCGCCGGTCCTTTTCTCTATCGCGATGCCTCGGTTCTCAAAACCTGCATCGAGATGGGCGTAAATTATCTGGATGTGAGTGATAATCGCACCTTTATCCACAAAGCCTTCGCCGATCATGAAGCAGCAGCGGCGGCGGGTGTCACGGCGATTATCAATACTGGGGTTTTTCCCGGAATCTCCAATAGCATGGTGCGTCAGGCGGTTGAACAATTGGATCAGCCGGAAACCATTCACCTGAATTATGGCGTAGCCGGTTCCGGTGGCGCTGGCGTAACCGTGATGCGAACCACGTTTCTGGGGTTAACAGAACCCTTTGCGGCGTGGATTGATAACCAGTGGCGTCAGGTAAAACCCTATAGCGATCGCGAAACGGTTCATTTCCCTCAACCTTATGGCAAGGTCGGCGTCTACTGGTTCGATGTACCCGAAACCGTTACCCTTGTCAATTCCTTCCCCGTGAAAACGGTGATCACCAAGTTTGGCTCAATTCCCGATATTTATAACCACCTCACCTGGATCACCGCCCATCTGTTTCCCACCAATTGGTTAAGGAAACCCGAAAATATCGAGTCTTTGTCCCAACTCAGCTACCGCATGACTCAATTTAGCGATCGCATCAGTGGGATTGGCATTGCCATTCGCGCCCAAGTCACAGGTTACCAGGAGAACCAACCTGTCACAGTTGTCTCAACCTTGGTGCATGAAAATACAGCAGCGGCGGCTGGTGCAGGTACAGGTAGCATTGCCCAGTTTATACTGGCAGGTCAACTCAGGAAACCCGGTATTTGGTCAGTTGAACAAGCGCTGACAACGGACTTATTTGAGCAAGCGATGCAACGCCGAAATATCAAAATTCATTCGCACAGGACTCTACTGAGCTAAAGGTTTAGCATTATTGGATAGAATTAATGTGTTTTTATAGAGTGATCTGAAAACGAATCATTCAAATTGTTTTATTTTTTGCTCAACAATATTTCGTTTTATTTTTTTGAATGATACAACAAGAAAAAAGTTGGCTTTTTCCGGAAATGCAAGCTATGCTGAGTATGGTTTAAAAGTATTACAGATGTAACCAATAAGTGCAAAGTATCCAGGGTTTTGTGATTCAGATTTTATCTTTGATAAAGTCTAAATCTTAAGAACTTATAAAATTACTTCTGTATAACTAAATACCTAGACAAATCAAGGAAACATCTCACGATCCATTCGGAAAATAAGGAGCAAATGTGTTAGAACTAAAACGCGATAAACTCGGACAACTCAGCAGCATTGAATCCTTCCGGGCGATTGTGGAAGGCATGACAGATGCTTTAGGAGACAAGGCTACAGCCGTAGCACTGACCTCTGCGGGTCGGAAACACGGTAAGGAAGTTGCTGAAAAGTTGGGCTTCAAAGGTTCGGGACAAAACTTAGAAGATGCTGCCAAACAAATCACGGAACTTTTGGGAGAAAAAGGTTCTCGTCTTTGTATAATTGATCGCATTGTTCAAGATGGCGATTCAATCAAAGTCTATACCTCAGAAACCCTCTGTGCGATCGGTGGAACTGAAGAAAATCCTCCCAAGTGTACCTTTACACTCGGTCTAGTCTGGGGAGTATTAGGTGAACTACTTCAATCGAAACTGAAGGCAACTCAAACGGAATCTGTGCTTCGGGGTGACAGTTACGACTTGTTTGAGTTTACTGTACTCACCTAATGTGTAAAAAGAGCGGCTTTTTATTGTCTTTAAGGATAATACCAAAGGTAAAAAAGCCGCCGTTAGTAGAGACGTAGCATACTACGCCTCTACATTATTTATTGGCAGGTAAAAGAGGAAAAAGATCAGGTTTTTTCCAAATTGTAAGGGTGCACCGACGTGCGCCCATAAAACCCGCAAAATCTATTCCCCAATTTTACACGCCACTATACAAAACCCTCTTGCTACTGGCGTAAGCTCTCAGTATGAGCCGAATGCAACGGTTAAAACGTTAAAAGCATTCTGTCTCTGTTCAAGACAAATCCTTTCTTTTTGTACCAATCTACGATAAAAGGATTCTTGGTTTTAATCGGAGTCAGGCGTATCCCCTTCACGCCTTGGCATTTAAGTTGAGCGATGGCTTCATTTAAAAGCTGATTTCCGAATCCTTTCCCTCGACAGGTGGGTTTAACTTCGATGAGATTAATCACACCAAATCCATCAGGTGCGATACTAAAGACGATTTCCCCGACAATCTCGTTTTGCACGATTAGTTCAAACATAATTCACCTTACCGCTGAATCGCGGCGTTGTATTAACCCGAATTCGATGCCAAAGGCTGATAACTTAATGAGGTGGGATACAGGTTACAGGGTTATTCGGAAAAATGAACACTTGTAGCGACGCTGAACTCAGGGGTATTGGCTAAATTCAAGTGTGCTGCACTAGCCGGTTTTTCGACAAATCCTGGGCTGTATTTCTGAAGACTCTCAGAATCCTTACGATTGTCTCAGTTTTTGCCCTGATGGTTGATTCACTCTGAGCGGTAGATTTTCACGAGTATCAGCACTATTTTTTGGGAAAAATTCTCCTTAGAAAAATTTAAAATATTGCGTTGATTTCTCGATACGAAATTTCCTGGTTCAGAGAAAAAAAGATAGAGTATGACCTTTTTATCATCGATCTATATCCTATCTTATTTATCATATTCTATTGATTGAGTCAGTGTCAAGTCTTGCAAAATATCTTGCATGTAATACAATCGAATTGTTGATTTTGAATTAACTCACCATTTCCGGGAACGTCTCTAAGTAGTCGGACAAAAGAGAACAGCACTATACTAAGTTTTGTAAAAAAAGCTCAAACCCTTACAAAGGACGTAGCTTGCTTCTCGCGAAAGCGAGTTTCCTACCGTTAACTTTAATTATCCCCACCTACTTACTTAAGACTTCCGGTGAAAAGTCAGAACCGGAAGCAATACTTCATTTAAATACATCTTCGATGCATCTTTGTATTTAAGTAAACATTAAATACTTTCCTGAAAAATTATATTTATTTTATATTCTTAATAAAAATTCTTTTTAAAAAAATTTTTTATGCAAAATTTGGACTATCTTAATTCTAAGAAAACCATCTGTCAATGTCTATACTTGGCACAAAAAAAACATATAACTTTCCGGATGACATTAATTGAATCTGTATGTTATTCGTAGGAACCAAGGAGCAATGCGTATAAAAACAGCCAAATAGCTAGAATTAGGGTTTCCTTTTCAAGAAATTCCTAAAAATAGTATGTTTGACTGATAGGCATTGTTTGGTTCAACACTTTCTTGGTTGATAAAGTGTTCTACTCATGTATTGTCAAAAATAAGGAGTCAACGTGTTAGAACTCAAACGCGATCAATTAGGACAATTCAGCAGTATTGAATCTTTCCGCGCTCTGGTTGAAGGGATGACCGACGCCTTAGGTGAAAAGGCGACAGCCGTGGCGCTGACGGCTGCTGGTCGTAAGCATGGACAAGAACTGGCGGAAAAGTTGGGATTCAAAGGGACTACTCAAAACTTGGAAGATGCGACTAAGCAAATCGCCGAGGTTTTGGGTGAAGAGGGTGCTCGTTTGTGCATCATTGACAAGATTACCCAAGAAGGTGACACTGTCAAGGTTTACACCACAGAAACCCTCTGCGCGATCGGCGGAACTGAAGGAGAGCCTCCCAAATGTACCTTTACCCTAGGTTTGGTTTGGGGCGTCTTAACCGAACTGCTACAGCAGAAATTGAAGGGTTCACAAACAGAGTCAGTCCTTCGAGGTGACTCTTACGACCTGTTCGAGTTTATTACTGTTGAGTAATTCGACAAAAAGCAGCTAAGAGGATTGCTCTGCTATCACACTCAGCAAATCTTCTCTTAGCCGCCTTATGCTCATCGTGAGCTGACTGGGTAGCCTTACCGTTTGGGCTAAAACCCAGAAGTAGGTAACTATAACATCGAACCAGTCAGCCATGCTTGTTTTCGTTACACAACTTAACTTCATTGTCCTCTATTAACGTTAAGGAGAAACACAAGAATGGGAATCAATACTCAGAAACTGAGTCATCTGGTTCAGAACTTTGTCTCGACGACGTCTGATGTCGTCGGTGCTGCGATTGTCACGCCGGATGGTTTACCTCTCGCGTCTAGCTTACCGGGTGCAGTCGCTGAAGAGCGGATTTCCGCGATGTCCGCTACCATGCTGTCCCTGGGTGAACGGATTGCCAAGGAACTCTTGGGAGGTCAAACGAATCGCATTTTAGTCGAAGGGGATGACGGCTACAGCATTATGACCGACTGCGGTCCAGAAGCCGTGTTCATCGTTCTGGCTGGGAAAGATGCCAAACAAGGCGCTCTCAACTTGGATATAAACCGGACTGTTACCCAAATTAAAGTCAGTTTGGAATAATTGGGTAGGTTTCCTATTTGCACCCCGGCTTCTTTAAGGAGTCGGGGATCGCATTCAATAAATTATGATCACAAATAATAAAACTATACATAAGCCAAACTGTATATCTGGACACAAGCATAGAGATAACCCCAATACTGATTTAAGCTAACGCTCCGGACTTATCTGCTAACGCATGAAAAAAGGTAATGTCAGGAACGTTATGTCTTTTGTCCTTTGTCCTTGGCAAAGGTTGGATGCAGACTTAGTTGGATACAAGGATATCCATTCTAGGTATCATCTAATTTTTAATAGTTGGATAGTTCTGAATTCAATCACTATCTTAATAGAAATGCCACTGAATTAAGGCTGGTTGGCAATGCCTACCCTACGGTATATTAAAGGTTTTATCGATTTCCTGATGCTTAGTTCAGTGCCATTAATCTTAAGAGTGCGTTGCATTCAATTCATGTAAATACCATGCTTTGCTTTTAATTGGGTATTTAACCATTTTGTGCTGCTTGATTTTATGAATCAACTATTCTTTATGAAAACAACACAAAACTATATGGACAATCATAAAAGTTATTTGTTATCAATGAAGAAGATTAAAACTTCATGCTGTTAGGAGAAAACTATGACCTTAGATGCTCATGCATTTATGGAGACAATGGCAAAGCGTATTAGCTTTACCGATGAAGACAAAGCCATCCTCAAAGCTAACGCCACTTGGGGCAAAGATATCGCTCCAGAAATGGCAAATCATTTCTATGCTTATTTGGGGCGAGATCCAGAAATGAGCGAAATTCTGAATGCTAAAGAAGGGCGAATGCATCGCCTACGTGAAACCTTTACCCAATGGTTTTACGAAATGTTTACTGGCATGGATGATTGGGGTAATGCTTATGCCGATCGCCGTTGGCGAATTGGTTTAGTTCATGTTCAGATTGGTATTGGACCACAACATGTGGTTCCAGCCATGGCGATTGTGGTTAATGCCGTGGGTAAAAAGCTAAAAGAGGCAGACAAAAATGAAGAATTACGAGATGCCCTCGGTCGAATTTGCATGATTGATTTAGCCTTTATTGAACAAGCCTACCTGGAAGTCACATCAGCAGCAGTCCTTCAAGAAACTGGCTGGACAGAAGGCTTATTCAAACGCCTAATTTCCACAGGTGCAGCTTCGATGTAACTCAAGGTTCATGACTAAACTACATTCATAATTTCTCGAATTTCAGCAGGAGTAAAACAAGCAATGGCGATCAATTCGGAAAAATTAGGACATATTCTCCAGGATTTTGTCTCAGCAGCGAGTGATGTCGAAGGTGCTGCTATTGTCACTCCCGATGGTTTACCTCTGGCGACTACGTTGCCTAGTAATATGGATGATGAACGGGTATCAGCCATGTCTGCAGCGATGCTATCTTTAGGTGAACGAATCGGTAAAGAACTGGTTCGCGGTACCATTGATCGCATTTATGTTGAAGGTAACCAAGGGTTAAGTATTTTGACCAGTTGTGGTGAAGATGCTGTTTTTCTCGTTCTAGCTACTCAACAAGCCAAACAAGGACTCTTGATGTTAGACATTAAACGCACTCTCGGCGATCTCAAATCAGTTTTGATGTAACTAAGTTAATTCTGTGTCAGGAAATATTTTAGCGATGTTACTAATCAGCAGTAATAGCCGAAGATATCCTGACATAGCTTAACTATACTTTTAACAGCATTTTCTGTTTTTTCTTCCACATCACCCCCGATCAAAACTCAAAATTGAGCTGATAATAGCTGCAAATTATTAAGCATTAAGCTTAAATAAAAAACAAGTAGTCGCACAAAAGAAAACAGCACGCTCCGGAGCCAGTGCAAGTAAATAGTCCTCAAACTTTTACAAAGGACATAGCTTGCTTCTCAAGGGCAGCGAGTTCTCTACCGTTCACTTGAATTGTGGTCACCTACTTATTTTGTGATTAAAAATTACTTCAAAAAACGGAAAGACTAAGACTAGATAGCGAAATAAGTTATATGAAAAATATACGTGTGGTTATAACCGGAACTGTAGGAGCAGGTAAGTCTACGTTTGTAAAAACAGCCAGTGAAGTTGATGTCGTAGAAATAGAACGCAATGTCAGTGATTCTGACAGAGAAAATTCATTCAAAGAGACAACAACTATTGCGTTCGACTTTGGCAGGCTGGTATTAGATGCCAATAAAAATTTGTATATATATGGGACTCCTGGTCAAACTCGTTTTGATTTTATGTGGGATATTTTAATCAAAGGAGCTGATGCTTATATTCTGCTTGTCACAGCTAATCAACCGAGTAGTTTTTCTTACGCCAAAGATATTTTGGCGTTTATGAACGATCGCGTTCAAGTGCCTATGGTGATTGGCTTGACTCATACTGATTGTTCTGGTGCGTTACCTGCAGCAGAAATTGTCAAACATTTAGGGATTGCTAACGCTGAACATTGTCCACCTATTTTGAATATTAATCCGAGAGAAAAACATTCAATCATGAAAGCATTACAAGTATTAACTGATCAAACTATCTAGATATTAATTAAGTTTATCTTTATGTGCAACAAAAATTAAAATTATATGATTACAGATAAAACTGAATTAACCTACTGTTCTAAGAATAAATATATACGTCAAAGAATATTGTTAGCCAATTCACACAAGTAAAGGAGATCGATATGGCGATTTTAACCAATGAATTACGTCAGGAACTTGGAGACTTTAGCAGTATTATTTGCCTCAAAGCCATTATTACTGGCGTCGAAGAAGCTTTAGGGGATAAAGCGACAGCAATTGCGCTCATTTCTGCGGGTCGTCAACGGGGAAAAATGTTAGCGGAAAAGCTTGATTTAGTGGACAAAGGTAAAGAATTTTCTTTAGCGGATGTAACGGCAAAAGTTCAATATGCTCTAGGGAAAGAGGGGACTCGCTTGTGCGTGGTTGACAAGATTACCCAGGAAGGCGAAGGATATAAAGTCTATACTCACGAAACGGTTTGTTCAGCAGGTGAACCTCAAGGCTCGTCTCGGCAATGTACATTTACAATGGGGGCAATTCAAGGGTTTCTTGAAGCCTTTTTAAGTAAGCGTTTACGGGCAACTCAGACTGAATCAACATTGCGGGAAGGAACTCACGACGTTTTCGAGTACCAGATTTTAGGCGCTATCCAAAAATAATCGGGTTTTTGGGATTAGAGTTTACGAGTGCAGAATAGCGTAAATAGAATACAGACGCAAAAAGCTGAACATCGTCATGCTTTGAGTAAAGGCGTTCCTTGGGAACGTCTCTACATGACGTTTGCACAAAGGAGATGATTTAATCAATTAAAGCAAAACGACAGCTATGGCAATTAATCCTTACAAATTAGGGCGTATTCTCCAAACATTTGTGAGTAATACCCCTGATGTGGAAGGTGCAGCAATGATTACTCCCGATGGTTTACTCCTAGCGGCTAGTCTACCCGTTGATATGGATGATGAACGGGTATCGGCAATATCAGCTGCCATGTTATCTCTGAGTGAGCAAATTGGTCATGAACTGAATCGGGGAACGATTGCTCGCATTTATTTAGAAGGGAACCATGGCTTGAGCCTGTTAACCCGTTGTGGCGAAGAAGCCGTTTTTCTGGTTTTAGCCAGCAAAGCCGTCAAGCCGGGACTTTTAAAGTTAGAAATCCAACGGACTGTGAATCAGTTTAATTTCTTTTTGTCGTAATTTTCATAACATTAATTAAAGTATAGATTTTATGTATACTTCATGAAAACATCATAGAAAACTACAGACATATTGACGATTAATTGCTAAAACAGAAATAGGGATTATTACCTAAAACTAACCCGAAAATAGCTGTATAAGAATAATTTTTATGCAGCTATTCCTCGGCTTTTAATGCCAGCATTTTTTAGAATGAAAGGAGGAAAGTATTATGGCAATTGCCAAGAATGAACTACGTCAAGAACTTGGAGACTTTAGCAGCATTGTTTGCTTGAAAGCAATCGTGGTTGGAGTCGAAGAAGCGCTGGGCGAAAAAGCTGCCGCGATCGCGATGATTTCAGCAGGTCGCCAACGGGGTAAAAAGTTAGCCGAAGACCTGGATTTGGTGGGCAAGGGTTCCTCCATGTCCCTGGAAGAGGTGACGCAACACGTCCAGGAAGCTTTGGGCAAAGAGGGAACTCGTTTGTGCGTTATTGATCAAGTTACCCAAGAGGGTGATACCTACAAAGTCTATACTCGCGAAACTGTTTGTTCAGCGGGTGAATCCGAAGGCTCATCCCGGCAATGTACATTCACCATGGGGGCAATTCAAGGATTTCTCGAAGCATTTCTCGGTAAGCGCCTACGAGGAACTCAAACTGAATCTGTCTTACGAGGTGGCAATTTTGATGTATTAGAGTACGCGGATCTTCCTGCAGTCAATCACTAAAAGGGTTCGAGTTTTCGTTCAGTATCTATCACGACAAAGACTATTTGAAATTGAACAAGGAGTATAACAATGGCTATTAATGCCGAAAAACTAGGAATGATCATCAAAGAGTTTGCAGCAGCCGCGTCTGATGTGGAAGGTGCTGCAATTGTCACGCCGGATGGTTTACCCCTGGCGACAACGTTACCTAGTGGTATGGATGACGAACGGGTTTCTGCGATGTCAGCGGCGATGCTGTCCTTAGGGGAACGGATTGGTAAAGAATTAGTTCGCGGTACCATTGACCGTATTTATGTCGAAGGTGATCAAGGCTTAAGTATCCTCACCAGTTGTGGTGAAGATACTGTGTTTCTGGTTCTGGCGACGAAAACGGCGAAGCAAGGACTGTTGATGTTGGACATCAAGCGCACCTTGGGTGAATTGCGGATGGTTCTGTCGTAATCACCTTGATGGGTAAGGGTTTCTTCACTTGTGAAGCAAGCCCTATTAGGCTGGCAAGCTTAAAGTTGTGGGTAAAATTTTTCTGAATCGCTACTCTCATAAGGGTTCCTTGAAAATACTTGACCACCGTTTTAAGCTTGCCAAGCCAGTAGGGTGGGCATTGCCCACCTTACCCCTATAAGTAGGTGGACATAATTAATGTGAACGGTGAAGAACTAGCTATCCTTGAGAAGCAAGCTACGTTTATGTAAGGGGTTGCCGCTTGTTTACAAAACTTAGTGGGCGTGCTGTTTTCTTTTGTCTGACGAATTAACAGGCGTTAACCCAACCGATCAGCTATTCCACTGTTGAGATTATAAATTAAACAAACTATCGCTAAAATTAATTTATAATGACTCTATTATGAGAGTAGTTAAATTAAACGAAAATATTCTTATCGTTATTTCTAATAAAATAAACAACTTAACTATTTGGGGATCAGAGCGAGAGTTAATTTACTCATATTTTCTATAGTTAATTAATTTAAAAAATGTTTAGTGTGCAGACATATTGGCAATGAACTGCTAAAACAAGAACAGAAATTATTTACTAAGACCCCTCCCAGGATTTGGCTGTTGAAACCTATTCGTATCTGAACAGCTAAACTCTTAATGCCAACAAAATTTGATTAAATGAGGACATTACTATGGCAGATCCAGCGAAAGATCCACGTCAAGAATTGGGAAACTTTGGCAGCATTGGAGAAATGAAGGCAATCGTTAGCGGTATCGAGGATGCGCTGGGTGAAAAAGCCGCCGCGATCGCAATGCTTTCTGCAGGTCGCCAACGGGGTAAAGAGCTAGCAACAAAACTCAATTTGGTAGACAAGGATGCCTCCGTTTCCCTGGAAGAGATTACGGAAAAAGCCCAGCTAGCCTTGGGCAAAGAGGGAACTCGTTTGTGCGTCATTGACAAGATTATCAAAGATGGCGATGTCTACAAAGTCTATACTCGCGAAACCTTTGATTCTGTCGGTGAAATTCAAGGTTCAACCCGAGTAGCGTCTTTCACCATGGGGGCGTTTCAAGGGTTTCTCGAATCCTTTCTGAATCTGCGCTTGCAGGGAACTCAAATTGAATCACTCTTACAAGGTGGTAGCTGCGATCTGTTCGAGTACACCATTATGGGTGAAATCAACAGGAATGTTCGTCCTGAACTCTAAGAGTAACAGCGTCGATGGAAACAGGAAAAATCTCAGCTTTCAGTATCTATTACTGCAAAGACTGTTGGAAGTTTAACAAGGAGTATCATAATGGCGATTAACGCCGAAAAACTAGGAATGATCATCAAAGACTTTGCGTCAGCCACTTCTGATGTTGAAGGGGCTGCGGTTGTCACCCCAGATGGTTTACCTCTGGCGACGACTTTACCGAGTGGTATGGATGACGAACGGGTTTCTGCGATGTCAGCGGCGATGCTTTCGTTAGGTGAACGGATTGGTAAAGAATTAGTTCGCGGTACAATTGATCGTATCTATGTCGAGGGTGCAAAAGGCTTTAGTGTCTTGACGAGTTGTGGTGAAGATACCGTGTTTCTGGTTCTGGCGACGAAAGAGGCGAAACAAGGACTTTTGATGCTGGAAATCAAGCGCACCGTTGGTGAATTGCGGATGGTTCTGTCGTGATTGATTGATCACCTAGCTAACCCAAAAAAAGCATAAAGCTGCAAGCCTGTATTAGCCTCTCCATCACCATTTGTAGGGACACGATATGTCGTGTCCCTACTGGTGTGGCACAGCTAAAATTGTGGAATATATTTTACCATTTTTTGTGTCCTGATCAGCTTTCATTATTTTATTTTATTTTTATTTATTTTTTTACAATTAATAATTTTAGTAGTTTATTTTGTTTTTATCGCCAAGTTAATCATCTGATTGCTTAATTAAGAAAATATTTATTATTCTGTAGATCTGGTAATTAAAGGCTATAAACAAAACAGGTTTTATTTTCCAAAAAACCTCAAGAAAATTTTCTGTTTAAACATATTTTTGTCTGAACAGTTTAACTCTTGATTACCACAAAAATCGAACCTCGAATGAGGAAAATACTATGGCAGATTCAGCAAAAGATCCACGTCAAGAACTGGGAGACTTTGGCAGTATTGGAGAAATGAAGGCAATCGTTAGCGGTATCGAGGATGCGCTGGGTGAAAAAGCCGCCGCGATCGCGATGCTTTCTGCAGGTCGCCAACGGGGTAAAGAGCTAGCAACAAAACTCAATTTGGTAGACAAGGATGCCTCCGTTTCCCTGGAAGAAATTACCGAAAAAGCCCAGCTAGCCTTGGGCAAAGACGGAACTCGTTTGTGCGTCATTGACAAGATTATTCAAGATGGCGATGTCTACAAAGTCTATACTCGCGAAACCTTTGACTCCTTCGGTGAAATTCAAGGTTCAACCCGAGTAGCGTCTTTCACTATGGGGGCGGTTCAAGGGTTTCTCGAAGCCTTTCTGAATCTGCGCTTGCAGGGAACTCAAATTGAATCACTCTTACAAGGTGGTAGTTGTGATCTGTTCGAGTACGCCATTATGGGTGAAATCAACAGGAATGTTCGTCCTGAACTCTAAGAGTAACAGCGTCGATGGAAACAGGAAAAATCTCAGCTTTGAGTATCTATTACTGCAAAGACTGTTGGAAATTAAACAAGGAGAATCATAATGGCGATTAACGCCGAAAAACTAGGAATGATCATCAAAGACTTTGCTTCAGCCGCCTCTGATGTGGAAGGGGCTGCGATTGTCACGCCGGATGGTTTACCGCTGGCGACAACGTTACCTAGTGGTATGGATGACGAACGGGTTTCTGCGATGTCGGCGGCGATGCTTTCCTTAGGGGAACGGATTGGTAAAGAATTAGTTCGCGGTACCATTGACCGTATCTATGTCGAAGGTGATCTGGGTTTAAGTATCCTCACCAGTTGTGGTGAAGATACCGTGTTTCTGGTTCTGGCGACGAAAACGGCGAAGCAAGGGCTGTTGATGCTGGACATCAAGCGCACCGTTGGTGAATTGCGGATGGTTCTGTCTTAACTATCTAGGTAGGTATACAGATCCCCGACTTCTCCAAGAAGTCGGGGCTCTTGTTTATGTGGAGTGGACGCTGATTAACATTTCTTAGTAAAGTGAACAGATGTCCAGATACTTATTTTGAAGTTAGCCGAGCGTTTATGAGAAGCATGGCATAAAAGTATAAGAAATGTTAACAATGTTGATCTAGGGGATGGGTCATCGTCAAAAGATGAAGGCGTCAAAGGCTTACCGTTTAAGGATTTAGAGGTTACGCAGTGCAGTCATATCTATCGATAGGAAGAGACAAACTAGAATCGAGGCTTGACCTTAATTGTTGGTCTAATCCTCTGAGTGATCCATAAATGGTCTTCCCTGATTGTAAATTTTTTTGAAAAAAAGCTCATTTCTCCGGAGAAGTTCACTATACTGGGTTTTACCTTCGTAATTTCTTACATTACAGAAATTGATTAAAGGTTTGTTACATAAAGACCGTTTTTTATCCCCGATAGGAGGAACGTCCATGGAAATGACAACCCGTGAAAACTTAACCAAGACTTATTCACTCAACGAAAAGGTCACAGGCTTCTTAATTTGGACATTTACCCTAACCGTAAGTCTCTTAGTGGCAGGGTTTCCGCTGATTGTCTTAATGGTGGCGCTTGGAGCAATTATGGCGATTTCCTTACAATCACTTTTGCCGATTAGTGCCGTTTTGCTTGTCGCCGTTGGTTTGATTGGCGCGAATGTTTTTGGCATTTTGTTCGGCGCTGCCGTCTTAACCTTTAAGGGCGTCAATCCGAAGGAAGTCCGTTGGTTAAGCTGGTTACATGGTGAGCAGAATATTCTGCATAAGTCGATTTTCGCGGCTTGCCCACTCACCTGTGATTATGAAACTACAAAGTAGTACTCAACTTGGCGTTCAAAAATTTGTCAACATAGCTGAATATACGGAGTAAGTTTTTCATCAAAAGGTAGTGTGGCCCGGTTTTAACCGGGTTTTTTCATAGGTTGGTAAGTCGGGGCTGCTGCATAAGTGGTGAGATGGGGAAGATGGGGGAGATGGGGGAGATGAGGGAGATGGGGGAGATGAGGGAGATGGGGGAGATGGGGGATCTGTATGTGTACCTCACTTACTTGAAAAGCGCTGTAAATGCTGAAACCTTGACCAGTCAATCTTTTCCCTTGGAGCCTTCTGCCCTGGAGTCCTCTGCCTTTTGCTATAGGCTTACATTGCAAGTTTTTTGACCGTCTAGACACCAAAACTTAACACAGTGCCATTTTCTTTTGCCCGACTACTTATCAATGATAAATAAAAATTTTTTCTGGTTTTAACTAAAAAACAAATACTTAACTGGGTTGGCAATTATCCAGCTATCGCCTTAGGCTTGAGATACTATACAGCTTGTTAGAGGCATATAAGTAGTCGGACTTTTATTCAAGTTAACGGTTGAGATCAGGATGGAACAGGGAACAGAAAGGGGAGTATCCTGTTTTGGACAAGGCATTACCTAAAGTAACGCAATGGCAAGGGTTTTATCCCCATTAAAAGAGCCAACGTGCCAACTTGGGATGCTCCCACAGTAAGGATTTGAGGGGTGTTAATATTTCTGAGTACAGCGACCAACTTTATGTCCAGGTGCTTCGTATAAGTCTCAATTTCTCAAGTAATAAAATTTTCTAGCTAGTGCAAATTGGTAAATATAAGCGACCCCCTCATTGACCAAAGACTTGATCTTTTCTAGGTCACTTAATAGGTTATTTATTTTTTTACCTGCAATCTTTGCGAATAAGGAGTCTGGGCTTCAAACATAGTGTTTTAAGCTGTTCAGCATTTAAACCTTAATGCCAAGAATTGCGAAATCCTTGTTGTAGTGAGCATCTTGCTCACTACCTATACTTAATTTAAATGCATGACAGCATAGCAAAGATTAACTACGTATATTTGGTAATTAAAGTTACCAAATACAGGACGGTCATGAATTCAGTAATTCCCCATAAAATCTGGACATCTTCAATAAAACTTTATCTAAAAAAACCGGATATTATCTTACTTCGACAGAAAGATGAATTGGAAGAAACAAACAATCTTTGTTTCATAAGTCTTAGACTACCAAGTAACTGAATCTGAATCCCTTAAAATGTATTAGGAGCAAAAACATGCCGATTGATTCTGACAAAATGACCCGCATTTTGCACAATTTTGTCTCGAAAATCTCTGATGTTGAGGGAGCTGCCGTGGTTACTCCAGATGGTTTGCCACTTGCATCGAGTTTACCCGGTGGTGTTGATGATGTGCGAGTATCTGCCATGTCAGCTACGATGCTGTCCTTAGGAGAGAAGGTTGGATCTGAACTTGCTAAGGGTGGCATGGATCAAATCAGCGTTGCCAGTGGCGAAGGGTTTAGCATTTTGACCAATTGTGGTCGAGATGCTGTTTTAATCGTCCTCGCCGGAAAAGATGCCAAACAGGGTGTCTTACAGTTAGAGATTCAGCGTGTCGTTGATGACTTGAAAGTGGCGATGAGGTAGTCATTTAGTCTATTGATAAATAGACTCATCTAGGGAAAAAGTTGTAATTTTTATCACCCAAATCTGAAGCTAAGATGTAGCCTGGGTTAGTTGCTTAACTCAATTAATTTAATAAGTGGGGTTGGATGAAAATTACAACAATTTTCTAGGTAAATCAGCACAACTATTTTCAGAAATGATGGGTTTTAACCTGAGTTAAACCTGGGTTGACTGACTTAGTGTAAATCAAGGGATTGCATCTCCAGTACAGGGACATCACTCAAAAAACATCTAGGACTGGACTCGTTGGCAGCATCAAATCAACCTAACGTTTATCAATCAGCCAACTCAAATGATGTACTGTAGGAGAAGTTACAGCGATGAAATGGAAAGCGTTCATTGCCGAATTTATTGGTACGTTTGCCTTAATCTTTATTGGAGTCGGCGCGATCGCGGCGAACCATATCACCGAAGGAGGCGCCGGACTAACGGGTATCGCTCTAGCCCATGGATTAACCATTGCGGTTATGGTTAGCGCCACAGCCGCCGTCAGTGGTGGACATCTGAATCCCGCCGTGACATTTGGAGCATTGCTAACTGGTAAAATTGATCCCAAAAATGCGGGTGGATATGTTCTTTTCCAGTGTTTAGGCGCAATTTTTGCCGCTAGTCTGATCAAACTGAGTATTCCCATTCAGGTTCTCAGTGCCGTCAGTATGGGGACGCCAGCACTGGGATCAGGAATTAGTCCAATTGCTGGAGTGGCGATGGAGTTTTTTCTGACGTTTTTCTTAGTGTTTGTTATCTTCGGTACCGCCATTGATCCTCGCGCTCCCCAAGTTGGGGGCTTATTTATTGGCTTAACCGTAGCTCTAGATATTCTCGCCGGAGGTCCTATCAGTGGGGGGGCGATGAACCCAGCACGACATTTAGGACCAGCTTTATTAGGCGGAGGACTTGGTAATATTTGGGTGTATTGGGTGGGTCCCTTATTAGGGGGGCTGCAGCGGCTTTACTGTACGAACTCACTTTGGCAAAATCTTAAAACTTGTCTACCTCAGCAGCGGGCGATTCGAGTAAGTGGAGTGAACTTCAGGTGTTTATTAATCTCAGCGGGTCGCCCCTAAACCAGCTAAATCTTAAAACGCAATTTGGCTTAACTACAAATTAATTTATTTGACCATGTAAATTAAAATATTGTTGCTGCAAAATTATCTAAAAGCAATAAAACTACAATTAAATTAGGCAAATAATGTAATGTTTATATGACAATGAAAACTTTACGAGCCGTTGTCGCAGGACCTGTTAGTTCGGGTAAATCTACCTTTGTGCAAACCGCTAGTGAGACTGACTTGATCGAAACCGAACGTTTATCAACTGATTCCACATCCTTATTGAAACCACAAACGACGGTTGCCTTTGACTTTAGCCGTCTGATCCTCAGTCCGGAAATGGAAATACATATTTACGGCACTCCTGGTCAATCTCGCTTTGATTTCATGTGGGATTTGTTAATCAAAAGAGCTGATGCTTATATTCTGTTAGTGGCAGCCCACCGTCCGGATGATCTTCCATCGGCTCGTGAGATTCTCGTCTATATGCATCAGCGCGTACAACTCCCCATGATCGTTGGTATAACTCATACCGATTGTCCAAATGCCAGGTCTGTAGCAGAAATTATCGATGCTTTGGATTATCTGGATAAAAAAAAATCCCCAATCGTGATGACGGTTAATCCGATGAATAAAACCTCTGTACTTAAAGTCATAATCAAGCTTAAGTCTCTTATTCTGGGGGAAATTGACGGAAAATAACTTTATTTATTGAAGATATGATTTAAGCCAGTTTGAGTGATGTAACGCTTATGGCTGGCGGTTTACAAAAAATTGAGTCAGGATAGATTTAAGGGATTGTCTATGTTTTTATCAGCGTAAAATACGGTTCATTCAAACAGACCGTTATCAGTCTATATTCCCCGTAAAAATAAATCCATACGCCGCTTATATTCGGGGTAACTAAGCCAGAGTAGTCATGATGTTTAGCGATAAACCATTGGAGCAATTCATGAGTGGAAATAAATCAAGGTATGAACTACACTTTCATGGTCTAGTGCAAGATGCGGTGACAGTTGAACCCAGTCACGCCAAGCAGATTTATCAAGAAAGTTTGATTCAGCCTACTTCGATCTATCAGTTACCCCTGCAACTGGCTGATTTTACGGGTCGCCAAGAGGAACTCGAATGTATCACCAGTGTGCTAAGACGGGCAACATCCGGTCAAGAATTCCAGACACCGATCGCAATTGTTACAGGTGTCGCAGGTGTGGGCAAATCGGTTTTAGCGGTGCAAGCGGCTTATCAGTTACAATCTGAGTTTCCCGATGCTCAACTGTATGTCAACCTGCGTGGCAGTGAAGGGCAACCTCTCGACCCCTTAGACGTACTCGCCGGGTTTCTGCGGATTTGGGGGGTCGAGGATCGGTCAATGCCTCAAAGTTTGAGTGAACGTTCTCAACTGTATCATTCTGTGATTGCCGGGAAACGAGTCTTAATTATCCTGGACAACGCCCGCGATGAGTTTCAGATTCGTCCTTTGCTACCCCAATGTTCCACTTGTGCGGTGTTAATGACGACTCGCCGCCAGATTAAGGGGTTGGAGGAAGCGACGATTGTTAAGTTACCAGTGATGAGCGAACCCGAGGCGCGATCGCTGTTGGAAAATTTTATTGGTGCAGATGCGATCGCGGCTGAACCAGACGCTACTCAACAGATTATGGCTCAGTGCAATTATCTGCCGTTGGCGCTAAGAATTATAGGCGGGTTTCTGCGCCAATTCCCCGACTGGAAACTGGCGGATTATGCCAGCAAGCTGAAGCATGAAAAACAGCGACTGGCAAAAATGCAGCTGAGTGATTTGTCGGTGCGCCCCAGCCTGGTGCTGAGTTATCAGTCACTGGATGAACCCTCGGCACGTTTGTTCCGTTTACTGGGACTTTTAGTCGGTGTCAATTTTACGGCTGATGTTGCACCCAGGTTGTTAGAGGTTGATCCGATAATTGCCCAGCAATCCTTTGATACCTTAGTGGCATGGCAGCTGGTCACGCCAGTGACTCCAGGGCGCTACCGTTTCCATGATGTGGTGCGCTTGTTTGTCCGGGGACAGCTAGCACAGGAGGAAGCTGCTGATGTCCGACAAGCGGCTCGATTGCGGCTGAGTTGCTGGTATTTGGAAAAGGCTCTAATTGTGGATTTAGCAATTAATCCAGAAACTCGTCGTCAGTTTGTCCAATCCTTGGTTAAGGATAAGAAGGATAAGGATAAAGATGAATGGTCTACCGAGCGTCATTCGCTGTTGATGGCTCTATACTGGTTTGAAATTGAGCGACCTAATATACTGGCGTCGGTGGAGTGGGCGCATCAAGCGGAGGTATGGGATGTGGTGGTGTCCCTGGCTCAGAATTTGGTCAACTTCTTTAATACTCATGGGTATTGGAAAGACTGGGAACGCACTCATGGATTGGCTTTGGCAGCCAGCCGAGAATTAGGCGATCGGGCGAAAGAGGCGCAGACGCTGATTAACTTGGGGAATGTGTATTCCTTAGCGGGTCAATGGGAGAAGGCAAATCAATGTTATCAGCAGAGTCTGGGTATTTTTAAGGAGTTGAGCGATCGCCCCGGAATGGCAAAGACGTTGAATAATCTGGGGAATGTGTACTTTCAGCAACAGCAGAACCAAAACGCGATCGATTGCTATCAGCAGAGTCTATCCATTTTCAAGGAATTAGGCGATCGCAACCGAGAAGGTCAGACATTAGCCAATATGGGCATTTACTATGCTCGCGATAATCAGCCAATACCAGCGGTTCGATTATGGCAAGAGTCGCTGACCAAGCTTCACCCAAACTTACCCAAGTTTCAACGAGTCGCTGAATGGTTAAAGTCGATTCAAGGACAAAGCGTTGAAACCTATTCTCCCGCTCAAACGCCTCAGTCTCAGCGTCTGATTCTGTATTGGGGGAGTGCATTTATTCTCGTGATTAGTTTAATTGTATCTATCGTTTTGCTAAGGGGATGAACCATCGAAGTCGGCAAGCACAATGGACGTTAACGGTTGAAATTAGGGAACAGGAAGGAACAGGGAACAGTAAGGGTTTGAGGCTTGTTTACAAAACAAGCGTGGGCGTGCTGTTTTCTTTTGTCCGACTATTTAACATTTCTTAGTACAGCGGACAGAAATTCTGTCCAGGTACTTATCGCACTACGCACTAAGGTTAGGACATATCCAGAAAAATTCAAATCGCTCAATCCCTTGTCAGCTAAGCTTTTGTCTTCACTATTGCCAGAAAGCCTATTGCCTATTCCCTCCCCGCGTAGCGCTATATGTGCCAATCATAAACCGTCTGCCCTTTGGCTTCCGTCTTCGTCTAATTGCAAATATTCGTACTTTTATCATAAAACAAGCAGACAATACTCTAGGAAAATTGCTAAAACTAGAGAAGACTCTATTTTGAGGCTTTCTCTTAAAATCTAGACCAGAGAAAAATATGACCCTGAACGCTTATGATTTTTTGCAAAAAATGGAATCTCGGATTCATTTCACTGAAACCGATAAATCCCTATTGAAATCCCATGCTGATTGGGGAAAAGAAATTGCACCCGAGGTAGCCGAACAGTTCTACGCCTACTTGGGCAGTGATCCAGACATGAATGCAATTTTAAATACCACACCCGATCGCATCCATCGGCTCCGGGAAACCTTTGTTCAGTGGTTTTACGAAATGTTTACAGGTATGGATGGCTGGGGAAATGACTATGCTGAACGTCGTTGGCGGATTGGCTTAGTACATGTACGAATTGGCATCGGACCTCAACATGTTGTTCCGGCGATGGCAACGGTAATCCGAGAGATAGACGAACGACTCCAAGCTAATGACAAACCGACTGAACTGCAAGAAGCCCTCAGTCGAATTTGCATGATCGATTTAGCCTTCATTGAGCAAGCCTACATTGAAGTCAGTTCAGCCGCCGTACTTCAAGAAACAGGCTGGACTGAACGTTTATTTAAGCGACTCATTGCCGCTGGAGCTAGTTCTATCTAAGTGGCGAGATAACACGAAACGTTAGCGAATTAATTTCGGGTGTAGTGCAACTTCGGGTAATTTTATACAATTTGACAGGGGTCAACTGTAAAGAGATTACTCGCCGAAGGACTCTGACATTCATAAATTTAGGTGAAATACTGCGGAGAAAACTCTAATGGAAACAATGCGTATTGTCGTAACTGGAACTGTGGGTGCTGGAAAATCAACGTTTGTACGAACCTTTAGTCAAACAACAGTCATTGACACAGAACGCAAAGCAACGGATAACACAACGTTAATGAAAAAACGCACAACGGTTGCTTTCGATTTCGGGACGCGCATTTTAGGTCGGGATATGGAGTTACAAGTTTATGGGACTCCCGGTCAATCGCGCTTTGATTTTATGTGGGATTTGTTGATTCGTCGCGCTCATGCCTATATTTTACTGGTGGCAGCTAATCGTTCTAGCTCTTTTAACGATGCTCGCGAAATTCTCTCGTTTATGAACAGCCGCGTGCAAATTCCGATGATGATCGGTCTAACCTGTATGGATTTACCGGGTGCTTTGGGACAAGAGCATGTTGCCTTTGCTCTCGGCTTTATGAATGATAAGAACCGACCGCCGATTGTCACCTTAAATCCTAATGAAAAAACATCGGTGTTTGAAGCTTTAATGGTGTTAATGGCTCACCAGTTGTTACAAAGTAGTAAGGGCAAAGGGAATGCTGCTCTGGGAAATCTAGGCAGCCGTCGTCAATCTGAACCCCTGAAGTCGAGAACGAACTATCAGTGGCCCAAGCAAAAGTTTTCATCGGGGCGATAAGATTTGATCCCCAGTTACGTTTTAACCTGTCATTTTGAGCGCAGCGAAGAATCTGATCTGAACCGTCAACGGTAAAGACGATGCCAAACGACTATCCCGACGACTCCAGCTAAGACGGGGAGAGGGATAGCCGCTTTTGGGTGACTTCCCAGGGAACTAGACTGAGGTATGATAAAGCTGAGGGGGTGACAAGGGACTTGAAGGTACTACTGGGTGTAGGGTGTAGGGGGTAGGGTGTAGGGAAAAATTGAACTTTAAAAAGGGAGTCACCAAAAACTCTATTGTTTATTCATTTTGACCCTGAAGTCCTTCCAGTTGACGGCGTTGGCTCGCCAGAAAGAGCGCTCGCTCCTTACCCTATCTCCTGTTATGGGCTTTTGTGTTCCTTACCGAGAAGCCCCACACCCCACACCCCATACCCCACACCCCACACCCTGCTTACCTTTGACGCGAGCTTGTCACCCCTTCAGATGATAAAGGGTAGACTTGCCTTAGCAAGGGTTAGCTGACGTATGCGATCGCAGTTGCTCTTCTCCCGTCGGCACCACTTCGCTAGATTATTGTCAACATTTTTTTAGATCATGATGGGGCGCATCTTACCAGAAGGCGAACAATTAAATTTATCAGGTGAGGACATTTCTGGGTCTGACTTCAATATTCAGCAGGCTCAAGAGAGTATTTATCAATTTCTGATCAAAATTGTTCATCACAATACCCCAGAAACTGTATTACAAGAATTTCGCCAACTATTTCTATTAGGTAAAGAACCGAGTGAACCTCATGTCAAAACGGCACTGGATATAATTATTGCCAGCAAAAATAACCAAGAATTCAGAAATACCTTAAAACGATCTTGTTATATTTTAATTAATAACTGGTCTTCAAAACGCAGTTATAATTTTATTCAAAACCTGATTCACTTAGTTGGTGATCCTCCGCTGAAGCAGACAACTCTCTCCCCAGCCATGACTCGGCTAAAAGGCTATGTTGCTAATTTTGTGGATAGCCACGATTATCAAGAACTGAAATTATTTTCGGCTCCCTATACGGCTGAAGCTGAAGCCGAACAACAGCACTGGAGTCATCGGTATACATCTTATTTATTGGTTCCCCAATATCTTGACTCTCGCAATCCCATTGAACAGCGAGAAACGGCTAAAAATCTGTCTAGACGGCTGCGGAAAAAATTTAAGTTCGATCTAGCCATGTATACGGCTCGATCTGATTCTCCTAATTTTAACCCCGAACAAAAAGTTACGAATCCAACTCGTCTAGGTTCTCACGTCATCCAACTGATTAAAAAGATAAGCTCTCGGCAACTATTGGTGAATTGCCAGAGTTATGCTGAACATTTAAATCAACAGGTTGAAAATACGACTTACCAAGACTTTAAACAGGATTTAAAAAAATATTTGTTGTTTTTAATTAACACCCCCGTTTATTCAGAAATTATCGATCAATATTTATTTTCGAGATTAGATGATCTTTATAAAAATCATCATGTAAAACCAATTAGTGCTGACTTGCTCCTACGCACATGTCGGCGGATGATTGAGGTACTGACCACTGAAGATGGTCGAGAACCTTCGACTCTATTTATTTTGTTAACGAATCGTGGCAACCCTTTAACCCTAGTCGTGATTCTCCTCAAAATTATTTTACTGTGTAAATATGCCCAGACCTATCTAGATGTTTGTATTGCCCACTTAATTCGCTATTACGAAGACTCTACTGAAAAAGACTGTCAGTGGCTGATTAATTTCTTGGAAGTTTTCAAGATTGTTTTTGCTATTTGTACTGAAGACACTCAATATAATCTGGTTAAACTCAGTGATAATGACGATGAGCCAGATGTTTACGTGATGGATCTGGATGACTATCGCGTCTTTTCCCAATTCAAAGGCACGGATCTGCGGAGTGCTGAATTAAGAGGAACAGATATCCGTTATATGGATCTGAGGGCAGCCGATTTACGGAAGGCTGATTTGGCGGGGGCTGATTTGAGCAAAGCCGACTTGAGTCTTGCCAAACTCAGTCAGACTAACTTAAGTGGCGCGATGCTGGATCGCACGGAGTTAAGCGGTGCGATGCTTCAAGATGCTAATTTGAGCGGTGCGAGTCTCAACCAAGCCAATTTACGGTGTGCTGATCTGCGACAAGCTAATCTATGTTGTGCCATATTAAAAGGCGCTAAACTGCGCCGTGCTAATCTCCAGCAAGCCGATTTGAGTGGGGCTGACTTAAGTAATGCTAGCTTGGATTCCGCGAATCTAATGAATGCTAACCTGCGCCATGCTAATCTGAGCCATGCGGATCTCAGTAAAGCCAATCTGAAGGGTGTTGATCTCCGGGATGCCAATCTTACAGGCGCCCAATTCAATTGGACTCAGCTCCACTATGCTAATTTAGGTGCTGCTAACTTAGATCGGGCTGATCTGAGTTATGCCAGTTTGCGCCATGCCAATCTTCAGAAAACAGACTTAACTCGCACCAATTTGAGCAATAGTAACCTCAGTAGAAGTGATATGAGGAAAGCGTTGCTACGTCACGTTAATTTAACTGGGGCAAATCTCAGCCATGCTAATCTTATTGGAGCAAACCTGTTTAATGCAAATCTCACGGATGTGAAGGTTAAGGGGACTCGATTTGGAAATAATTCTGGGCTTTCTGCGCCAATGAAGCGAGAACTCAAGCAACAGGGAGCAGTTATTGGATGAGATGGGAAAAAATTAAAGTTAATGGCGAGGATCGTCATTTGTCATTTGTCATTTGTAAATTCTCTCCCCCATCTCCCAGACGTAGCATGCTACGTCTCTACACCGCTCCCCCATCTCCCAGACGTAGCATGCTACGTCTCTACACCGCTCCCCCATCTCCCCAAGATGCTACAGATTTTGGTTAGAATAAATATTTCTGATCAGGAAAATTTCGGGAAACGGTTAAGCTAGAAGCAGAGACTGCCGCAGCTATGGAGGAGTAGGGACAAATCACAACCCGGATTAGCCAACTCAGATTTTGCCTACTATGGAGGGGCGCATCATACCAGATAATCAGCAATTCGATTCTTCGGCTGATGGAGAATCAAAGCAGCAACGGATTCAGCAAGCTCAGGAGGTTATTTATCAATTCCTACTCAATCGAGTGGAAAATGACCCTCCAGAAGTTGTTTTGCAAGAATTTAAGCAATTATTTTTTTCCGGTGAGTGTACACAAAATTCAGATGTCGCTCACTCAATGCACGAACTACTTGAGCAAAATAATGAGCAAGAATTTAGAAATACGCTGAAGCGGTCTTGCTATATTTTAGTTAACAATTGGTTGGCAAGTCGGCGGTCAGACGCGATAGAGGAGTTAATTCAAACCCTGGCTGAGGCGAAGCAACTCTCATCGACTGCATCTCAAACCCTGAATCGTTTGAGAACATGGATTGCTAATTTTATTGAAAGTCAGGACTATCAAGAACTTAAAGTCTTTACCTTAAACCGTACCGAGCGTCTCGGCTGGACTCATCGTTATGCCTATTACTTATTGTTGCCGCAATATTTAGATTCTCAAAATCCCGTTGAACAGCGGGAGTTAGCAAAAAAAACGGCAAAACGGTTAAAAGAAAAATTTAAGTTTGAGCTAGCAATGTACACCGTGCATTGCAATTCGCCAACCTTTAGAAAAGAACCGCCCCCGAATCCCACGCGCCTGGGCAATGGAATTATTCGTCTGCTCAAACAACTGATATCGCGTAAGTTCCTGCATAATTATTCTCATGCGGCTGATTTGTTTGTTCAGCAGAGCAAAACGCTCAAGTATCGAGATTGTAAGCAAAAATTACTCGACTATTTACTGTTTTCAACCAGTCCTCACCAGTCGATTGATTTTTTCAAAACGACACTGACCGAAAAACTCAAGACGCTCTATGAGTCATACAATGAGGAAACAACGACCATGGAGTTATTACTGCGGACGTGTCGGCGCACTTTGGAATTTCTAACTACAGAAAATGGACAAGAACCCTCGCCGCTTTTTATTGCCCTTACCAGCCAAGGCAGTCCGCTGACGATTGTCGTTCTTTTGCTTAAAGTTATTTTACTGTGTAATTATGTTCGCACTCATTTAGATAATTGTATTGCCAATCTCATTCGCTATTACGAAAAATATCCGGAGTCCGAATGTCGCTGGTTTATTAATTTCTTAGATATTTTTAATGTGGTCTTTGCAATTTATACCGAAAATGTGAAATTTGATGTCGTCAAAATTAAAAATGGCGAATCTCAGGTTTCTGAGTTGGAGGCATACCGTATTTTTTGCCAATTGAAAGGCGCAGATTTACGCGGCAGTGATCTCAAGGGGGCTGACATTCGCAATAGTGATTTGGGTGCGGCGGATTTACGGGAAGCGAATCTCAGCAGTGCGGATCTAAGTGAAGCGAATCTGAGTCTGGCTAAATTGGGGAGCGCTAATTTAAGTAGTGCCATACTCATGGGAGCGGATTTAACAGTTACTGATTTAAATGGTGCAAATCTGAATGGGGCTAATTTGAATGACGCCAATTTGAGTCGTTCCAATTTGCAAAACATTAATCTGCGTCGTGCCAGTTTGGTTGGGGCGAAACTACGGCATACCAACCTGCAACAGGCGGATCTTAGCCATGGAACTTTGCATCAGGCGATTCTCACGGGTGCCAATCTCAAGGGTGCTGATTTACGACAAACTAGCCTTCAAGACAGCGATTTAAGTGAGGTGGATTTGAGGGAGGCGAATCTGAGTCAGGCGAATTTAACCGGTGCAGACTTACAGCGCAGTCAATTGGATCAAGCCACTTTAGAGGGGGCAATTTTAGAACAGGTGAATCTGAGGGAAGCCAGTTTATTTCGAGCCGATTTAAGCCAAGCGAATCTCAACAATGCACAATTGAATCAAGCGATGTTAAGGGGAGCCAATTTAAAGGAGGTGCGATTGCGTCGAGCTAGCCTCAGTCATGCCAATTTAGAAGGGGTAAATCTGAGTCGTGCTGATTTGAGTCGTGCTGATTTAAGTCATTTAAATCTCAGGGGAGCCGATTTGAGTGATACGTTTTTGCGCCATGTTAACTTGACGAATGCGGATTTGAGACAGGCAAATCTCACGGGGGCGAATCTTTTCAATGCCAATCTGAGTGGTGTGAAGGTTGAGGGAGCGATATTTAAGCAAAATGCGGGACTATCTGCGGCTCAGGGGCGAGAATTAGAGCAGCGAGGGGCTACGGTTGAGTTGAGCAAGTTAAAATCGCGCGATCGCAATGTCTGGCGAAATCCTGTTCCTCCATATCCCTTATTGCCTAAATTGCCTAACCAATCGGACAATTAGTGAATCTCCCATTTAGTTGTAAAGTATATCACTTATACTCTAGCGCTAGGAAAGCTACTCAACAGACTGCCGCCATTCTTGACCCAGGCGAACGGCTTCATCAAAGGTGGGATCATTTTCAAAGCTTCCTGCGACTTTCACCCACCAAGGAGTTTCCTGCTTAAGCAAACCAGCAAGTAGTGTTTTCAACTGGGCTAGCTCTGATTCTAAGGCTGCAACTCGCGCTTCGAGACCTTGAGAGCGGTTGTCAAGTTGTTGGGAAGTCATAGTTAAAGAGGTGGCGTGACACAGCTAAAATTGTGGAATAGATTTGACGTTTAAACCGGGCGCACGCCATGCGCCCCTACAATTCTAATCCACCAAATAAGGTGTGCCACGCCAGTAGGGTGGGTTAGGCGGGAACTAAATGATGGCACATAGCCGTTCAATGAACTATCCGCCGTAACCCACCACATTGAGTGGAGGACAACCCGACTAAATTGAGTGAATTTTCTCATTAATCAGGAGATTAAATAAAGGAATTGTGAACCCGTTTAAGTCAGAACCCTTCTGGAATCAGCTTGAAGCCACGCAACGCGATCGCGTTTATATTTTCGACTAATGTAGCGAGCAAGATGCTCGCACTACGGCAAGGATTTCGTCATTATTGACATTAAGGTTTAAATGCCAAACAGCTTAACCCGGATTGAGGACTTCATTACTAGAGGTTTTATTGACTCGTTCGGGATTGGGTTGTAAGGGTTCAGGCAATGATTGAACGCCTCCCCACTGGCTAATAAAACTTTGCAGCAGTGCTTCTTGTTGGCTGCGAAATCCTTCTAAGTTGTAACCCCTATTCATTGTAGAAAACCAGAGAATTCCCTGTTGCTGCGTGGGTAACGCTCCGCCTAAAGCGCTGACATTATTTAAACTTCCCGATTTAACAATAGCAAATGGGGGAAGCGGACGTTCATTTAAAATCCCTTGATCTTGTCCGACAATTGCCAAGACATCGCCCAGACTCATATTATAAGGTTGAAGATATCGGGCAATGGCGAGAAATAAACCGGAAGCCGCACGGGGAGAAATTTTGTTTTGATCGCTTAATCCAGAACCGTTGACTAAACTAATTTCAGCTTGAGGAACGCCTGCGGCGGCGGCGGCTTTTTGAGCAACTACATTTGCTCCCCCGACGGAGTTGGCGAGCATGTCTGCCATTTTATTATTGCTATATTGATTCATTTTTTTGAGCAATTCAGCCAAGGGGAAGGAATAGTGACGAATCAGGGGTTGGACGTTGCTAGGAGGGGTGGGGGAGACTTGTACCGAACCCGCGATCGCCACTTCAGGTTTTGGGGTGTCTGGGGGTAGGGTTTGATACTGAGTTTGAGCTTCAGGAGTCCACAGTTGAGCATTTAACCCTTGTCTGAGGAGTGTCCCTGATTTGAATGGATCAAACTCAAAGTTCATGTAAAATTTGCCTGTGATGATTAAATTCCCCGCTACCTGCTGAATACCCATCTGATTCAGGAGATTACCGAGAGCGATCGCTTCTTCCCAGACAAAGAATGGATCGTCTCCCCCTTGGATCACTAAGTCGCCTTGGAGTACCCCGTTTTCCACGACACCTGTTGCGCCAATCAGGGTGATGAATTGGTGATCGGGACCAAAGGTTTGCAATGCAGCCAGGGAGGTGGCGACTTTGGTGATAGAAGCCGCAGGTAGGGGAACGGTACCTTGGTAATTTGCCAGCAGAGTATTTCCCGCCTGAATCCAGATCCCATGATTTTCCTTGGCAAATCCCTTGGCGGCTAAACCATTCATGTATTGCTCTATTTGCGCTTGAATCGCCGGATTGGGATTATCTGGGGAAGCGAGTGAGGGAATCGCTGGTTTTTGCGCCAATTCCGCTTCTGCTGGACTTTCAGCGACTGAGACACTATCGATCTCGTTTTCGTTGGCGGAAGGTTGGGAGAGATTAGATTGAGGGGAACATCCAGCGGTAACGGTTAGGAGGGTTAGGGATAGTGCAGTCGTTAAGGGTAGGGATTTGAGCATTGGAATTATACGAATTACGGATTATGATTTCCCAATCTAGACTGTACTATAGCGTTTCTCATCTTATGTGGGAATAGGGCGCAAGCCTTGCGCCCCTACAGTACCCAATACCAAATGACAAATGATGAATGATGAATGACTAATGACTAATGACTAATGACTAATCAAGCAATTTGACTTCCCCACACTTGGTTTTCTCGCTCAATTTCCCCTAAGAAGTTACGAAACGTTTTTTCATGATTTTGCTCCCAACGCTGAATAATATGGAGAATCTCTCGTAATAGATAGCCAGAACCACAGGCAACATAATCGACAATATATTCAGATTCTAGACTGAGAGACGCCAGAGAATTGCCGCGAAAATCAACCAGATAACCGCCGGCTGATTTTAAAATTGGATAGGCGAGCAAATTATAATTTTCCGACGCATGACGACATTCGACCATGAAATCTGCAGCGCCTCGGGCGATTTCACACAATTCCATGGCTGAATTATCAACTGAGCGAATATCCCGACAGCATAACCATAAGGGGAAACTGCCGCTCAATGCTTCTTTTGCCCGATGATAGCCGGGACGTAAATAGGCGATCGCATCCTCTAGGGAGACTTGAGAGTGACAGTAAATCTGAGTGTAGTCTTGACGGTGAGCGCTGCGGAAATAGGCAGCACACTGAGTCCCATAGTAGCAGTCTCCCGACCGTAATCCTCGTACATAGGCAAAATTGAGATCCCCTAAGGTGACGTCAGATGATTTTGCCGCGATCGCCATAACGAAAGACGGGTCACCCACTTGACGTAACCAGTTGGATGTCCCGTCGATGGGATCGACAAATATAGAATAGTTAGCGTGAGGATTGAGCTTTGGATGTTCTCCTTGGAGATAAAGGTTTATCGGATAGTCGGCTAGACAAGAATCAATAATTTCACTAGCTTTGTGATCAATTTCCTGTTTCGCTTTTCCCTGGAGAATTGACTGATTTTGGTAAGGGATTGTGTCTAAAAAAGTGGTTAAGTTTTCGGCAATTGATGAACAGATGGGTAAGTAATCCATAATTCCAGAACTCCTCGGCGGAGATCTATACCCTGAATGTTTCTCGGTAATATGCTATAAGTTGTCAGTATTACCGCGACCAGTGGGCATAAACTCAGTAAACATGTACTACAGACAACTGATTAACTTCCCCTGACTGGAGACAGGCTGGAGATGAAATAGTCGCTCTAGTTCTTGGACAGGTTGACGGCAAGTGGTATCAACGCTGGGCATTTCCTGCCAGCAGTGTGAACAGAACCAGTAAAGGCGATGGTTGCTAATGTGCCGGAGTAAGGGATGGGAGCAGCAGGGACAAGTATGCATAAATCTTGCAGATCTTTTCTTTTGATGTTTTTTTATGTATAAATATTATTTTTACGTAAAAATGTTGACTAAATCTTGATCGATATCTCTGAGAGCTTGTGATAATAAAGCTAAATAAATGTGATTCAGTTTACATAAATTGAGTGATCACTATCATATTAAAGTGAGACCAAAGCTACTTGTCTGGAGCGTATTAACTGAGAAAAAAGAACCATCTGAAAACAAATGGCTGAGGGCGTATGGCACAATCAGAAGCAGATAGACTCTTAGACCTAGGACTTGAACAATATAAGCAGAGCCACTTTCAAGTCGCTTTACGCTATTGGCAGCAAGCCTTAACTCTCTATCAGGAAATCGCTAATTCCCTTGAAGATGGTGTGACAGCACGTCAAGGGGAAGGGAATACCCTGAATTATTTGGGCAAGGCTTACCATTGCTTGAGTGAATACCAAAAGGCAATCGAGTGTCATCAGCAGTCTCTAGGGATTGCCCAGGAAATTGGCGATTCCTTTGGGGATCGCTTCGCTTCACGCATTATAGAAGGGAATGCCTTGAATGGCTTGGGCAAGGCTTACTATTGCCTGGATGAATACCAAAAAGCGATTGATTACCATCAGCAGTCGCTGGAGATTTTCCAGACAATTAGCGATTCCCTTGGGGATAGCTTGGCTTCACGCCAGGGAAAAAGTGATTCTCTGAATAATTTGGGTAATACTTACCAGTCTCTGGGAAACTACCCAAGGGCAATCGAGTGCCATCAGCAGTCTCTGGCGATTAGACAGGAAATCGGCGATCGCTTTGCCGTCGGGATTTCCCTGAATAATTTGGGCAATGTTTACTATTCTCAGGGAGACTACCACAAGGCAATCGAGTACTATCAGCAGTCTCTGGCGATTGCAAGGGAAATTGGCGATCGCTGTGGCGAAGGATGTTACTTGGGGAATTTGGGCAGTGCTTACAAATTCCTGGAAGACTACCACAAGGCAATCGATTATCATCAGCAGTCTCTGAGGATCAAACAGGAAATTGGCGATCGCAATGGGCAAGGGATTTCCCTGCATAATTTGGGTAATGCTTACTTTTCTCTGGGAGACTACTCAAGGGCAATCGATTACCAGCAGCAGTCTCTGGCGACTGCACAGGAAATCAGCGATCGCTTGGGAGAATGGCTTTCTCTCAACGATCTCGGTAAGGTTTTCCTGAAAACCAATCAATTGGTAGACGCTGAAGAAAAACTTCGCGCGGCGCTGGAAATTTGTGAAACTTTGCGTTCGAGTTTAGTGAATAGTGATCATCAAGTCTCACTGTTTGAAACTCAGGTAAATACCTATCGCCTGCTGCAACAGGTTTTAGTGGCACAAGATAACTATGATATCGCCTTAGAGATAGCCGAACAAGGGCGGACTCGCATTTTTGTGGAGTTATTGCGAGAACGATCCTCAAAACCCGATGAAGTAATGGAGATAGCGAATCAGGGAAGCGCAGCAACATCAAAGCGGGCTGTTCAAATTGCACAAGAAAAAAATGCCACTATTGTTGAATATTCAATTGTTGAGGATGATATCTATTGTTGGGTGATCTCACCCACGGGCAACATCACGTTTCGACGCGCTAACTTGAACCCCTTACAGGCACAACATAAAACCCTCAACGATTTAAACGACATCTTTCTCAAAGCGCGAGTTTCTATTGGGGTGGATGAACGAGATCAACAGGGCAAAAAAATTCAATGCGAATCCAACGAACTCATAGATGCCCAGGGGCGTTATCCCTTGCTCCAACTGCTCTATCAAATTCTCATTTCCCCCATTACTGACTTACTTCCTCCAGACCCCCATACTCCTCTAATTATTATCCCGCATTACGGCTTATTTTTAGTCCCCTTCTCAGCGCTGCAAGATGCCAATAATCGCTACTTCATCGAACAGCATACCCTGCTTACTGCCCCGTCTATCGAAATCTTAGAACTCACCCATCAGCGCCAACAATCTCTCAGCCGCGTCAACCAATCCGCCCTGGTTGTCGGAGATCCCACCATTGACGCCCAATTCACCCAGCCCCCTTATAATCTTAAACCAATTCCCGCTGCTAAAGAGGCAGCAGAAGCGATCGCCACCCTACTGCAAACCCAAGCCATTACGGGTAAAATGGCAACAAAAGCCCGAATCCTCAACCCGATGAAAACGGCTTCCCTCATCCATATCTCCGCCCATGGATTACTGGATGATTTCCACGACTCTGGGATTCCCGGTACAATTATTCTTGCCCCTGATAACACTGATAATGGTGCCCTGAATGCAGCAGAAATTCTTTCCTTAACCCTGAATGCGGAATTCGTTGTCCTTAGTGCTTGTAGTACCGGAAAAGGCGAAATCACGGGTGATGGCATCATCGGATTATCCCGTTGCTTTATCCTGGCAGGGGTTCCCAGTCTAATTGTTTCCTTGTGGGACATGGGCGCCTATTCTGCCAAAAGAATAATGATAGAATTTTATCAAAATTTAGCCCAAGGTGATGATAAAGCTACAGCATTACGTCAGGCTATACTCAAGGCAAAAGAAGACTTTCCTCCCGCTGATTGGGCGGCATTTACCCTAATTGGCGAAACCGCACCGTTATCGTTATGTACACCAACACCGGAACCAAGGAGACGAACCATGGCATTTCCTTCGGAATCGACACCCCAAGAAATTCGAGACGCTTTCTTTAATTTATTAGAAACGTCCAACCTATTTTCTGATCATTTGCCATCCCTAGATCAAGTGATTGCCCAACCAACAGATACACCCCAAGATATTGCCCAACGCATCGAGAAATGGTGCGAAAGTCGCCCGACGATTCAAGCGAATATGGAAAACAAACTGAGTAAAATGGGTGCAGGGGGTACAGATAGCCAACCGGATGCCGAAATTGCGGCTGAATTTAACCAACGATTGGAAAAAAACCGGATCAGATTGGGTTCACCTCCCGCCTCATCCATGAATCAAACTGAGATATGAGAATAAGCATTATCATTAATGCAGCGGTTCGTTCGTAGTTCGTAGTAAGGGCTTTAGCCCTTATCTTATTGGGTTTCGGCGTGTCAACCCAAGATGGTGCGTTACGCTACGAAGATAGCACCCTACTGGACTGACACAGCTAAAATTGTGGAATAGATTTTACCGTTATAGCCTTACCAAGGCAGGTTAGGACATTTTTACTGTTGCCTGTTGCCTGTTGCCTTTTGGGATAAACTTATGTCCTAACGTGTGTGCGTAGTGCTATAAAATGGGCGCACGTCGGTGCGCCCCTACAATATAAAAAATGGTGTCGGTTTTCACGCGCTTTTTGGGCTTTCCATCACACAGTTGACAACGGCTACTATGCCATCCCCTCTGGTGCAAAATTCCTATCCTGATTATCTTGACAAAATTGGAAAATAATGCATAAAGCGATAGAAGACAACGCGATCGCACAATGTTATCAGACAAGTTTCTGGCTTGGACTATAGGCAAATTAAGGATACATCCAGTGAGGCGATCGCACTCTACCATTGTGTAGGGGCGGGTTTTACCACTATCCTTTTCGGTTACAACCAGATGTAACTCAACCCGCCCCGACTTAGGTTTCTAGACTTCCCAGGAAAAGTCAGGCTGGGGGTGAGGGTTGTAGCTTCAGTTGACACCAATGGTTAAGGCTGCGCCCCTCTGCGTTGAAAAAACGACACTATCAACCACTATGACAGAAGACTATCAAATCAGAAATCCCAGCATCACCCTCTATCCCTTCCATCTCCGCGATGACTTTGATGAAGGCTTCCAAGCCGTAGCCAAAAACGCCCAAGACTTGTGGGAAACCTTAGCCGATAATATTGGCAAAACCTTCAATATTCCCGAACTTCAATCCCTACGCAATCACCTCATTTGTTACCAAAACGGACAGTATGATCCCAGTGGTGAAGATAAACAGACGGATTACCAAGAACTCATCACCTCATCTCAAAAAACCTTAAAATTCCAGCCGACTTCTCAACCAGATAACTTGCAACTCAACGGTTCAATTCGTGCCTCACGCTTTCATGATACCTACACGGCTGACTTAACCTTGTCTGCTTCAGATCTAACAATTCCCATCACTCAACTCCAACACTTCAATCCCAATGGTTGTTTACTTGCCGATAACATTAAACCCTCTCTCGGACAAACCTTATTACTCTATGCTGAACCCATATCCTTTGATAATTACCGCAGACTTGCTGATACCTGTATTCAAGCCTTCTGGAATAATGATCGTCAACCCGTACCAAAATTAATCGCTGAAGGACAGCTTTTTGGTAGTCCAATTTTTGAGTACGATTATCGCAATCAAAATCCAACTCAACAGTGTCACATCCTAGTCTGGTTAAAGCATCATCCTGACACCTTGAATCGGATTTCATCAAACAATTTTAACGACTTCCTCATAAAGTTACTCTATTTTCGCGCTAAAATACTCTTTGTCTATCACAAATCAAGAGAATGGTATAGTGAAGGACAACGCCTGACCAGTGATATCGAAAAAGAAATTCCTCAATTCACCAAAATAGAACAAGAGCCAGATGCAGAGAGTCGCCTCACCCAACTCAAACAATTACTGGCTCGCATCCGCACCAAAGTTTTTGATTATACTAAGTGCTTAAGTTTATTGAAGGAACACGGCAATACATTAACGGTTAATACCAACAACTATAGAGAAACATTAGAGGAGATTCAAAAACTAACGTTAGCCGATGATAACCTGGACTTTTTATCCAAATTACTCAACTTAGCCGAACATGACCATCAGCAGCAAATCCAAGCCGACTTAAATTACCTATTTGCTAGTCAAGACTTATTCCAACAAATGATTGCCACTATCCGAGGCATGATAGAGATTGAACAAATTGAAAGTGACAGACGGTGGCAAGCCAATGAAAATCAGCAAAGTCGCCAATTGCAAGAAGCCTTAGCCCGACAAGAAGCCGCCCAACGCGAACGAGAATACCAAGCGCAGAAACAAGCCAAACAGCAGGAAGCAAGGGAAAAGAAACGAGAAAGGCGGCTGGAAGATATTATCTTTTTTGTGGGTACAGCAATTGGTGCTAGCGGTATCTTTGGTTCCAGTTATCCTCTCCTGCAAGAGAGTCCCATCCAATGGCGTCCCGATGCTTCGTTACCGATACATCCGTTTGTCGGGTCAATTTTCTGGAGTATTGTTTTTGGTATCGCGATTGGGTTAGTTACTTTATTATTCCTGATACTGATTAGAAAATTCCTAAAATCGTAGGAGAGACTATCACCGTTGTAGGTTGGGTTTCGCGATCGCGAAACCCAACCGGCTAACCCGCTTGCGTTGGATTACGTTTCGAGAAAACTCTACCTACGTTCCTCAACTTAACGTAGTCGCGGAAGTCCTCACCTTCAGCGATAGCAAGGTGAGGATGGACAGCGGGAAATCGGAGGTACGGAGATTTCCAAATTGTCCTGACTTGACCAACAGCATCCGCTCCGACGCAGCATCCACAGGTGTTTTGCCCTCTGGCATCACATATACTCTGAAGAAACTAAAAAAAGTCCTGTAATTCTAAATTTTGTCCTACCACAATCCAATTATTAGATTCTAAACTAATTTTGTCCACCTCTAGGCTAGCTATGGCGACTTAAAGTTGCTTTACCCATTGATCCTGTATTGGGTTAAATTGAGCTTTTCTCTTATCTATCCTGAAATTCAACGGGAAACTCCTGACTGTATCCAGTGTCGATTAGCTTTCCCCTGAATTTTCCTCAAGTTTCCAGAATTGACTGAATTGAGTTGAGTCAAAAAAAGTCCTGAATTCCACTCAACTTTTGACTGATCTGAAGATGCATACTACCAATTAACGCTATTAATTTGTCACGAGGAGAAATTAAGATGAGTCGCAACCTTTATGCACTGCTAGTGGGGATTAACGAATACCCTGAACCTATCTCTCGCTTATCTGGCTGTGTGAACGACATTAATGCCGTAGAAGAGTACTTGCGAGAGCGGGTTGCTCAACCAGATGGATACAAGCCTCATATACGCAAGCTCTTAGATCAAGAGGCTACCCGTCAGGCAATTATTGAGGGCTTTCGACAGCATTTATGTCAAGCAGGAAGCGAAGATATTGTTCTCTTCTACTACAGCGGTCATGGTTCTCAAGCAAAAACGCCCGAAGAATTTTGGCATTTAGAACCAGATCGACTGGAAGAAACCTTGGTTTGTTATGACAGTCGTGCTGAAGGAGGCTGGGGTTTAGCGGATAAAGAATTGGCATACTTGATTGCTAAAGTTGCAGAAAAAAATCCCCACATTTGTATTATTCTGGATTGCTGTCATTCCGGTAATGGGACAAGAGACTTGTTGCAAGAGACAGGAGTGCGTCGCTTCTGCAAAGATGAGCGCGAACGTCCACGGGATAGCTACATCTTTTCACCGGAGGAGTTAGAATTCTTATCAGCGAGTCGTGGGAATCCTGAAGATCACCTAAGTGGTTGGAAGATACCCAAAGGACGCCACGTTCTCCTAGCCGCTTGTCAGGACTGTGAAACAGCAAATGACGCTGTAGACGGCAAACAACAGGGAGCATTTTCCTATCTCTTGATGGAAACGTTGCGAAACAATGGCAAGTTGACCTATCGGGACTTATTTAAGCAAGCTAATGCCTTAGTTCGCAGCAAGGTTTCAGCTCAATCCCCTCAGTTTGAAGTAACTCATTCAGAGGATGAAACCCGATTTTTCTTGGATGGTGCGATCGCAGAACGTAAACCCTACTTCACTGTTGAGCATAACAAAGACCATGGCTGGGTAATTGATGGGGGTGCTGTCCATGGTGTTAAAGGTTCTGCTAAGGGTGAAACAACTCTCCTAACCCTGTTTCCGATTGACTGCCAAGATTTGCACGATCCGTCAAAATCTGTCGGTGAAGCTAAAGTAACTAAAGTGTTGCCATCGCTGAGTAAAGTAAAAATAAGTATCATTGGTATAGAAAAACCGCCAAAAGATCGCACGTTTAAAGCCGTTGTTACCAGCGTACCCATGCCACCTTTAGGCGTTTATTTTGAGGGAGAGGAAGCAGGAGTTAATTTAGCACGCCAAGCTTTGCAGTCAGCAAGTTTTGGCAACCAACCCTCAGCCTATGTCCGCGAGGAAAAGGAACTTGCCAAGGCAGAGTTTCGCCTGCTGTGCCGCGACGAGCAATATTTAATTGTCCGACCAACTGATGCTCGCCCTCTCGTGGAGCAAATTGACGGCTATACGATTGAGAATGCAGCAAAAGCAATTCAACGCCTAGAACATATTGCCCGATGGACTGTAATTGCTGAACTCGAAAGTCCGCCTACCAGTTCAATTAAACCGGGTGATGTGGAGATGATGCTCTTCTCAGAGGAGGATGAGGAATTATCTCAATCCCAGGAAATTCGTTTGGAATACTCGAGTGAGGGGGAAAAGCCTGCATTTAAACTCAAACTCACTAACACAAGTCAGAAAACACTTTACGTTACCTTCGTTAACCTGACAGAGCTTTTCGCTGTCCAAGCCCTGTTTTCTGACACAGGTAGTGTGGTGCTTAAGCCAGGTGAAGAAGTTTGGGCTCTAGGAGAAGATGGTATAGCAACCAAAGTGCCAGACGAGTTATGGGAGCAGGGAATTACCGAATTCAAAGACATCATGAAACTAATTGTCAGTACCAGTGAGTTTGACGCCCGATTAATGACTCAGGAGGCGCTTGACGCTCCTCGTCCCCCAAAAAGGGATTTACCATCTGGCAACCAAAGCACCCTTGATCGTCTGATGAATCGGGTTCAAAATCGTGATTTGGAAGCCAGAAGCAAAGGAAGGGTTGACAATTGGTACACAGAGGAAGTTGTCATCACCACGGTTCGTCCCTTGGATGGGATTCAAATTTCTAGTACAAAACCGCAAGAATTAAGGACAGGTGTCCGATTGCAGCCCCATCCTCGCTTAAAGGCTGAGGTTCATTTAACCACCGCGCCCCAGGCAAGTCGGGATGTGGGAAACAAGATTGTGCCACCCATTTTTCAAAACGATCCTAATGTGACTCAACCCTTCAAATTTGCCGTCATTTATGGTACAGCTCCAGAGTTGAGCATCCTGGAACTGGACGATGTAGAAGACCATACGGTTGTTACCCCTGATGCCCCGCTGAAATTAGTTGTTGACACTCCATTACAGGACAATGAATATGTTTTGCCCATTGGCTATGATGGTGAGTTTTTCCTGCCATTAGGTTTCGGCAAAAGCACTGAAAACGGTAAGACGGAAATTGAGATAGAGCGATTACCAGAACCCGTTAGTCAAGGAAAACGCGATCTGAAAGGGGCAATTCGGATCTGTTTTCAGAAAGTGGTGGGAGAGAAGCTAGGCTTGGAATTTCAATATCCTCGCCTCGCTGTAGCTGAAGTCGGAGATGATAAGAAAGTAACTTATGAAACCGATGTCGCTGAGGTTAAACAGCGAGTCGCCCAAGCCGAGCGAATTGTTCTCTACATTCATGGGATTATTGGCGATACGAAAAGTTTGGTGTCTAGTCTGCAACAGCCCCTAGCCGTGGAGCATACAAACGGTTCTATTCGGGAGCTTTACGATCTCGCTCTAACCTTTGACTATGAGAATCTAAACACGCCAATTGAAGAGAATGCTCGTTTGCTGAAAGAGCGACTGGAAGCCGTCGGTTTGGGAGCTAACCATGGTAAAGTCCTGCACATTGTTGCCCATTCTATGGGCGGATTAGTGTCCCGTTGGTTTATTGAACAAGAGGGAGGCAACAATGTTGTTCAACACTTGATTATGTTGGGAACACCAAATGCTGGTTCTCCTTGGGCAACGGTGAAAGAATGGGCAACGATGGTTATGGCTGTGGGTATGAATAGTCTTTCCCAAACACCATTGCCGGTGAAAGCGCTAGGTAGTCTGAGTGAGGCGATGATGAACACCGTTGAGGTAGCGCTCGATCAAATGCAGCCCAACTCTCAATTTCTTCAGGCTTTAGCTGCCAGTAACGATCCCGGTGTTCCCTATTCAATTATTGCCGGTAATACATCGATTAGTCCAGCAGCGTTGCAGGAAGACGGGGAAAAAGCGACTCTGCTCAAACGGTTAATAAAAAAGCTGTTTGATAAAGCCGTTGCTTTACCTTTCTTGGGTGAACCGAATGATATAACAGTAACGGTGCAAAGCATTAAGTCTCTTCCAGATGGATGGAGCGTTTCTCCCTTTATCCAAGAAGTCGCTTGTGATCACTTGACGTATTTCAATCATCCAGAAGGTTTAAAGGCTGTGCTGACGGCTTTAGCGCAAGAGTCTAAATCTCAAATTTTGCCCCGTTCAATGGCAATCCAAAGGTAGCCAAATGTAACCAAATGTAGGGTGCGTTAGCGAAGCGTAACGCACCATTCCCAGGCTCAGAATGATACGTTAGAGGGCGAGCCGAGCAAATTGAGTGGAATAGAATTTCTAATTAGTGCAAGCTGCTACACCAATAAACAGGTGTTTATTTCATCCGTAACGGGTGTGATATTCGTGGACAAATCTTAATTTATTGGCATTCTTGCCAGAGGAATATAACCATGCCTAAATCTAAAAATTTTCAGCGAAATTTTGCTATCGTTATCGGAATTAATACCTATCACAATCGCATCCCCCCCCTACAGACGGCTGCTGCTGATGCTGAGGAACTTGCCCGCATACTCAAAGAACAACATGAGCGGCTTACCGAGAAGTATCAAAAGCAACAAACGTATGAAGTTCTGCTACTGTTAAACGAAGATGCAACCCTTGACAAACTTAAACAACTTCTTGAGGACTCTAAACGTAAACAAATACCACTCCCTCAAGGGAAAGTAGATGTTAGTGAAAACGATCGCATCCTTTTCTACTTCGCTGGACATGGAATTGCCTCAGATGCTCTAGAAAGTCAGGATGGACCAGCAGGCTACCTGATTCCTCAAGATGCCATCTTAGACCAAGACAACACGTACTTACCCATGCAGGAGTTACACGATGCTCTACTCGAACTTCCCTGTCGGCATTTGTTAACCATTCTAGACTGTTGTTTTGCTGGGGCATTCCGCTGGGCAAGCCTAAGTCGAGATCTTGAGCCGAGAGTCAAAATCTATAAAGAACGTTATGATCGCTTCATTAGCGATCGCGCATGGCAAGTCATCACTTCAGCCGCAGACGATCAAAAAGCCTTGGATTCCTTGGCGCGACGCGGTAAAACCTCCGATGGCAAACATTCTCCCTTTGCTCAAGCTCTGTTTGAGGCTTTACAGGGAAACACTGATGAAAATTCTACTCTCAATTCCGATCTCAATCAAGATCACATCCTCACGGCGAGTGAGATTCATTATTACCTACGGGAAAAAGTTGAGACAACCACAGAAGAAAATTACCAGCGCCAAACTCCTGGGTTATGTCCGCTGAAAAAACATCAAAAAGGAGAATTCTTTTTCCTTTTACCAGGATTTAACCGAGATAAGTTGGAGGATGCCCCACCCCTTAATCTAGAAAATAATCCCTACCGAGGATTGCAATCCTATGACCAAAACGATGAGAACTTGTTCTACGGTAGAAGTAAACTGATCGATAAACTTTGCGCTCACGTTGCTTCTGAAGAGCAAGCCTTAACCGTCATCTTAGGGGTTTCTGGCACTGGGAAATCCAGCTTAATGAAAGCCGGATTATTACCGCGTCTGAAGGCGGATCCTAAGTATACGATTTTAGAGATGCGCGTGGGGGACAATCCCCTAACCGCTTTAGCAAAGGTTTTACCAATTCCTGATGAAACCACGACAACGCTGCAAAACCTGAAACAAAATCCACAAGCTTTAGTCACTCTCCTTCAACGCTGGAAGACGACTCATCCAAATGCCAAGTTATTATTAGCCATTGATCAGTTTGAAGAGTTGGTCACTCTTAGTCAAAGTGATAGTAACCCAGCAAACAAAACGGGTGATAGTCATACAGAACAACAGCAGTTCCAAGAACTCCTCAAAGAAGTGATACAACACTGTCCAGATTCCTTTAATGTTGTCGTCACATTGCGGCTTGACTTTGAAGCTCAGTTTCAAGAGGGTATATTCAAAGAATTCTGGGAAAATGCCAGGTTTGTCGTGCCACCGATGACTCAGGATGAATTGCGGGAAGTCATTGAGAAACCTGCATCGGAAAAAGTATTGTATTTTGAGCCTCCCAGTCTGGTTGATGACTTGATTAACGAAGTGGTACAAATGCCAGGAGGATTACCTTTACTTTCCTTCACGCTCAGTGAATTATACCTGAAGTCTGTGAAAGAAAGAAGAGAAAATCGAGCCTTAACTGATGCGGATTATAAAGCCTTAGGAAAAGTCATTGGTTCTGTAACCAAGCGTGCCGATGAGGAGTACAACGCTCTGGTTAAAAAAGATAAAGCCTACGAAAAAACAGTGCGTCAGGTGATGCTGCGGATGGTAGCTGTGGGTGATGAAGCTCGCCGCCGGGTACTTTTGTCTGAACTAGATTATCCCGATCAGAAAGTCAATTGGCTAGTATATATTTATCTGATTAAGTGGGCAGTTAAATCAAATTTTCCTATTGTAATCAGGTACTTTTTGCCAAAAGTTGAATGCTCAAAAGCAAAAGACCGTGCCAAAGAAGTGATTAAGAGATTTTGTGATGCACGTTTGTTGGTTCAGGGAACTAATTCTGAAGGTGAGACTTATGTTGAGCCAGCACATGATGCTTTAGTTCAAAACTGGCAGCGACTCAGGCAGTGGAAAGATCAGGAAAAAGAAACATTAATTTTACAACGAAAGTTAACTCCAGCGGCTAATGATTGGCAGGAGGTAAATGAGCGAGAAGAGGCGAGCAACAAGACGTTTAAATTTAGACTACAATACTTATTTTATATTTTAGGAAAATTTGAGTCTCTACTCATTGCAAAAACACGGCATATAAGCCGCAAATTTAAACCAGATCGTCGAGCGAAACAGCCATTCAATGAACTCTCACAAAATTACCTGTGGTACGACAATCCCCGGCTGAATCAGTTGGATTCAATCCTCAATTCCCCCCATAATTGGTTCAATAAAACCGAAGATAAGTTTGTGCGAAAAAGTGTCATCCACAAGGGGAGAAACACTTATCGGCGTCGGGTCATCGCTGCCTCAATAATTTTGATATTATTGGTTTTAACTCTAGTCGCATTGTGGCAACAAAGACAGGCGAAAATTGAAGAAATGCTGGCGTGGATAGAATCTGCCGAAGGTAACTTAAAATCCGATCGCGATATCCGTACCTTTGTCGATATTTTACAAGCTGTCGATATTTCCAAAAACCCACTGGTTCGATTTTTACCTCCTGATACCGAGACCGAGTTAGCCGAAGTTCAAGAAACAATGTACAAGGCTTTTTATACCGTAAAAGAACGCAATCGGATAGAGAGCGATCGCGCGACGTTTGATCAGGTAGCTTTCAATCCGAAAACTAACGAATTGGTAACCATTGGTGATGGCGACACCATTCGTCTTTGGGATCAATCAGGTAATCAAGTTGACCAATTCTCAACCAATCAAAATCGGGTCTATAGTGTAGCATTCAGTCAGGATGGCAAACGATTAGCAACGGGGGGCGTAAATGCTACAGTTAAGTTGTGGAATCTAAAAAAGGATGGCACCGTCGATTACAATTCAAACAGTACAATTTGCCCAATTGCCAACCTAACAAATACTTCTGGAACTAACCCAGCCAATTCTTCTGGTGCTAATCCAACCAATCCTTCTGGTGCTAATCCAGATAATACTTTTAAAGCTAATCCAACTAATCCTTCTGGTGCTAATCCAACTAATCCTTCTGGTGCTAACCCAACCACTACTTCTAAAGCTAACCCAACCACTACTTCTGAAACCAACCCAACCAATCCTTCTGGTGCTAACCTAGCGAATATCTCTGGTGTAGCCTTTAGTCATGACAATAAGCTACTGGCAACCCTTATAGAGGGAAAAGACGCTCAGAATAATCCAACCACCACCGTTAATTTATGGGACATTAAACAGGGCAAGTGTATCCCAAGGAATATCACCAACACACCACTGGGTCAAGAAGGTCAATCTCCAAACAACCAACAGACAGCAACTCGTCCAAAAAAACAACAGACAGTACCTACTCCAAACAACCAACTCACAGTACCTATTAAAGACATAGCATTCAGTTCTAATGAGCATCTACTCGCCACCGTTGGACAAAACAATATTGTCAGATTATGGGACATCTCAGGCGAAAAGCTGGGAGAATTTCCCACTGAGCAAAGAAATGTCTATAGCCTTGCCTTCACCCCTGACGGGAAATTGGCAACCAGTGGTGATGGCGGCACAATTAAACTATGGACAATTCAAAATAACGGTAAAACAGCTACCCTCGCCAGCCAAGTTCCGGAAAAAATTAACACAGAACAAACCCTTCTCTACGATATCGCCTTCAGTGAAGATAACAAATGGTTAGCCACCATTGGTGGAGATAGCGCTATCAGGCTACACGATAGAAGTTGGCAATCGCCCATTAAACGGATTTTTAACAGGCATATTGTAGAAATTCCACCAATTGAAGCCAGTAATCAAAGGATAACCGCTACGAGTGCAGTGTTTAGTCCTGATGGCAAGACAATGGCGACAATCGCCGGGGACAATACTGTAAAACTTTGGAATAATTTGGGTCAACAAATTGCCCGATTTAAAACAGATGCAGGAGATGTTAAAAGTATCGCCTTTAGTCCAGAAGGCAATCTCTGGCTAACCAGTGGAGAGAACAGTGAGATCAGTATCCGAGATCTATCAGGTACAGAAATTGATAAAATATCCCTGCAAAATATACCCGCCTGTGATCAGGAAGATGATACTATCACATCCGCCAACAATACGGATGAGAACACCGAATCATCACCCAATCCTATCACTCAGGTTATGTTCACTTTTATCGATACCAATGACGGTACTGAACCGGATAAAGACAACTGGAGATATAACCAACTTGAAGACGACGAATATGCTGGAATGATGACTATTTTTGAGGATGGCACGACGCGCTTTTTATCCTTTCAAGGGAAAGACTTACAAAACACTTCATCCAGCGAATATTGTACCGAAACCTTTCCCAAAGATTTAGGACTGATTAAAGGTTTAGCCAGTAGTCCCGATGGGGAACATCTCGTCACGGTAGGAAAAGACGGCGACACTATCAATCTTTGGGATGAAGGGAGTGATCAATTCCAGCAACTTCCCATTCCCACAAAAGACAATGAGACATTCACCAGCGTAGCATTTAGTCCAGACGAAAAACGACTCGCGATCGCAAGTGCAAGTGCAGCCGAGGATGAAACAGGATTAGTCCGGATATGGGATATCACTCAAAACACCATTGTCGAACAATTTGACACCGGACAAGGACAACTTTATAGTGTAGCCTTTAGTCCCTTAGATAGCAGGCAACTGGTGACCGGGGGAGGAGATGGTACGGTCAAAGTATGGGACATATCCAGTAACCGTCCGGCTCAATTCTCGACTACACAGGGGACAATTCAACGTATGGAGTTTAGTCCGAATCAGAAACTCCTCGCCACGATTAGTAAAAACAATCAACTCAACCTCTGGAATGTCCGAGAGGATGGTACATTAAGCTTAAATCCGTCTACTGAAGACTTCCAGCAGCAACACGGAAGGGTGAAGAATGTAACCTTTAGTCCGGATAGCGATACACTGATTCTTTTGGGCAACGATGATACGATTAAACTCTGGAATATGTCTAATAAGCAGTTCGACACCTTTGCCACTCAGCAACAACAAATCCAGAGTCTCGCTGCTAGTCCCAATAAGCGGAAATTAGCCACAATTGGCAGCAATGGTATACTCAAGCTGTGGCAGATTCAGGATGACAATCTTAGTCCCATAGATATCTCCAAAAGCCAACTAAGTCGATCACAAATCAATAGTTTAGCGTTTAGTCCAGACGGAAAACAACTGGCAACGGCACAAGGTAATATCCTGAAACTGTGGACTGTCTCATGGGGTAAACTATCCAATCAGTCAGTGGATCAATTCCAAACCCAGCAACCTATTCAAAGTGTAGCCTTTAGTCCCAACCGCAAGAAAGTAGCAACGTCTGAAAATCAAGGGATGCTGAAATTGTGGGATACAAAGGGGAACTTACTTGATCAAATTCCCACACAGCAAGCCAGTATTACCCGTTTAGTCTTTAGTCCCAATAGTAACATCATCGCTACCATTGGTCAGAATGGCACACTCAAGCTATGGGATACATCGGATAAATCTGAGGCGAAACTGTCCCTAATTTCTACCCATCCGGCTCAAGGTGTTGCAAATGTCGCCTTTAGTCAGGATGGCAAATTCCTAGCAATTGGTCGAAAAAATGGCTCAATTGAACTGCGGCAACTGGGTGATGTGGACGCTCTTAAGGCAGAAATCTGCAATACAATCGGAGATTATTTTCAGAATAACCCCAATCGCCAACTTTGTGGTGGAATCGCTGTATCCACGCAGAGAATCCTGAGTCGGGGGGGTGATAAACTCTTAGTTCCCAGTATTACCAATCCGGACAAGCAAGCCGGAGTGCAAGGAATCGCCGCTGGTGCTTTTCCCACAGCGATTGGCGAACTCACCTCATCCCTCGAGGAAAACCGCAATGATCCCGAAGCCTTAATTTACTTGAATAATGCTCGCATTGGCACTCAAAAATCTTACACTATTGCCGTATCGGTTCCCCTAGGGAATAATGTAAATCATGGATTGGAAGTCTTGCGCGGTGTGGCTCAAGCTCAAGATGAAATTAACCGAGAAGGGGGTATCAATGGTGTACCCTTGCGGGTCTTAATTGCTAATGATACCAACGATCCCAAAATCGGTAAACAAATCGCCCAAGACTTGAGCAAAAATCCGGACGTGCTTGGCGTTGTCGGACACTTTGCCAGTGATGTCACTCTAGAGGCGGGAAAGGTTTATCAAGCCCACAAATTAGCAGCTATTTCTCCAGTTAGTACCTCTACGCAAGGGTTTAAATCTCATTGGTATTCAGATCAATATATGTTCCGCACCGCACCCGACGATAATACCACGGCGACAACGTTAGCTGACTCTATGCTAAATAAACTCCAGGAGAAAAACGCGGTTGTTTTCTATAATTCTCAAAGTCAGTATAGCCAATCCCTGAAGTCAGCATTTAGTGATGCTGTGGGTTCAGCAGGAGGGCAAGTCTTACAAGAATTTGACTTGTCTGATCTTAATTTTGATGCCCAACAGACGGTTCAAGAATCCACGCAGCAAGGTGCTAAGGTACTGGTATTGTTGCTCGACAGGGAGGAAATCGACGACGCGATTGAGATCATCAAACAAAAGCGGGGGAACCAAATCATTTTAGGGGGAGATGCGTTCTATGGTACGAAACTCTTGGAGGTAGCCCAGGACGAAGAAAATGTCAAAGATATGATGATTGCCGTTCCCTGGCATATTAGCAACTCTCAGTCCAATTTTGCAGAAACATCAAGACAACTTTGGTGGGCAGATGTAAGCTGGCGCACCGCCCTCTCTTATGATGCCACCCAAGCGCTGATTGCCGCACTGAAGCAGAATCCTACTCGCCAAGGGGTAGCTGAAACCTTACGTTCAGAAAGCTTTAGTGTCGATGGGGCAACAGGTGAGGTACAATTCTTACCATCAGGCGATCGCAAAAATCAGTTGACCAATCCCTTGAGCCAACTCGTCACAATTGAGCCAGGTTCTCGTTCCGGTTACGGCTATGATTTTGTCATTCACCCATTCACTGGAAACTAAGGTTAACTGAAGTTATGTCTACCTCAAACTCTACCCCTCTGAGTATCTCAGACGCTCAAGCACTCCTCGCCCCCTTCAACTGCATCGAGAGTCAACCTGTGGTTGCAGATGCTGAAAAAGAGAAACTGCGGCAAGCTTTAAGATTACTTGCCGAGCAGTCAGATTATCAAATATTTGGGATTTGCGCGGATACAGCCGCTCAAGGTTTATCGGCGCTCAAAACTTATGCTCAAGCGTTAGGGTATCAACCGAATCTCGATCTCACTCCGATTGAGGGCGCTGTTTATATCAAATATAACGGCAATTCCGGCTTGTGTTATATCGATTCCTATACGGGGGAACATCGCGGTGTTTTAGTGTCCTGTCAATCGTCCTTTGAAGGGGGAATTAATGAAATGTATGGTCATCTTCCCCTCGATTTATTTACCTCATCGGATTAGGGTCAACCCTGTAGAGGCGTTGCCTGCAACGTCTCTACAGTTCTCAACGCAATCGGTACTTAAAGTCGCGTTTTCCTTGATAGTCGGTTAAATCTGCCAATTCGTCCAACGTCCGAACCCCAGGATACAACTGACCATTGATTTCCCAAGTCGGATACCCTTGTATTCCTGCTGCTTGGCATACTTGAGGCTGCGGATTTTTCCCAGCCGGATGGCACTCGATATAATCGATTTCGCTAAAGGCTTCTTTGCCAAATAACTCCTTTTGATCGTGGCAATGGGGGCAAGTATACGCCCCATATTTTTTAGCACCAACGGCGGTAAGATGACGAGCGAGTTCCATTTCCGCTTCGCCAGAGGTGGTGGTTATTTTCCAGCCGTAGGGGGCTGTGGGTGCAGTGGTTATCGGGGGAATCACACCGCTGTCTACTCCGCCCGCCGTTGTCTGTTCACCACTCATGCCATAGACACCTAAGGTGCCAATCAGCGCTACCATGCCGACAACAATGCCCGTGAAAAACAGTTGTCCCACATCGTCCCACTCACGCCCAATGATCGTCAACACAAATAAGGCGATTGAGCAAAAGGCGGATACCAGGCAATAGATACAAAATGCCCCAATGACAACGGACATGAGATAGACAAGGTAGCCGCTGAAGATAACCATGGCGGTTGCGCCAGCAAACATCAGCAGCCAACTCCAATCGTCTACTTGGCGGCGAAAGTCTTTGTTAGCCGAGGATTTGACCAGTTGGGGCGCAAAGGCAAATACGGCGATCACAGTATAGGCTAAAAAGCCAAACAAGCTCAGGGGTACACCAAAAAGGAAAGCATAACTACTCTCCAAAACAGCTTGACAGTTGATTACACCACCTGTGGGACATACGGCTTCTTTAAACACCCCAGTTTCTACTAGGGTGAGGTAAGCCGTATCTAAAGCACCAAGAATCGCGATCGCACCAATGATTGGGCGGGACTGGCGATGTATCCAGGGAGCAGAACGTCGGCGTCTCATAATGTGTTAATCAGCACTAACAATTTCAGGAATCAGCGAGAAAGTTATGGCTCACTCCTACTATGAATGTAACTTGACCGAAGACATGGGTTGCGGTGATGCTGTTGGGCTAGCACCCCGTCGTACCGCTTCCACAAATTGGCTGACGCGAATCGGGTCAATGGGTTGCTCAATTCGCCCCCGTCGTTTCAGGGAACTGGAGACAATTACTCCGTCAGCGGCTTGCATCAAGGTGGGAATATTTTCCCAGTTGGCACCACTCCCAATAAATACAGGCGTTCCATTGGCGGCGGCTGAGGCAAGTTCTAAGTCTTCGAGACTGGGAGGACTCCCCGTTGCCCATCCAGAGAGGATGACGCCATCGGCTAACCCCCGTTCAATGGTTTCTTGTACCGCTGTGGTCAAATTGGGTGATCCCAAAGGGCGTCCATGCTTAACCAAGACATCGGCTAAAATTTGTACATCACTACCGAGTTCCCGGCGATACCGCAAGAGTTCGTAAGCTTGTCCTTCGATTAGCCCTTGATCCGTTGCCATAACGCCAGTGAGAACATTCACCCGGATAAACTGGGCGTGGACACAACTAGCGATCGCGATCGCGCTTCGGGCATCATTCCGTAACACGTTGATCCCCACGGGTAACGTGACCAAATTCATCAGCCGCTCCACCACTAAGGTCATCGCACTGACGACGACGGGATCGACTTGGTTTTTGGTAAAGGGAGCATCAAAAAAATTTTCCACAATTATGCCATCAACGCCCCCCGACGCCAGCGCTGTCGCCTCTTGTTCAGCGCGATCAATTACTGCTTTTAAACTCCCTCCCCAACGGGGAGACGTTGGCAGGGGTAACAGATGCACAACGCCAATGATTGGATTGGGTGTCTTGAAAATTTGTTGTAAGTTCACGTATCTACCTGAAAACCGTTCACAAGAATTTGACAAATAAGATAAATCATGGTATGCAGTTTAACGTTCTCGGAATCCTGACCACCGCCTTTTTTTGATCGCCAACCCTTTTATGACTGTTGATGGTGTACAACCGTAGAATCCTACCTCCATCCTTGATGCCACCGCTAAGTGGAGTAACGTTAGCTGGCGCTCGCTAATCGTCTCCTGTCCCCTAGTCAAGCGTCAAGTTCGAGAAAGTAGCCGAGTGTATTGCGTATATTAATAAAATTTTATATAAATAAGTAACGGGGTTAAACTAGAGCAACCAAAGAACATCCGGACTGGTGGAGCGTGGGTAAACTCTAAGACTATACCCCGACTGAATCAAGTAGAGCTGGGCAAAAATTAAGTGATCAGGATTAAATTAGCCTGAACTCTGGACAGGTTCTCTCCAGGATAATCACAGGTGAACTGCTCACGACTCATGCTTACTGATTAGAAGCGCTGGTAACAAAGCGCAACTCCACTCTAGTGCCGATTGTAGTAGATAACCGCATGGGCAACAAGCCAACCATTGCCATTTCTCATTTAGGCTGTGAAAAAAATCGTATTGATACGGAGCATATCCTGGGTCTGCTGGTGCAAGCAGGCTACCCAGTCGATAGCAACGAAGATTTAGCCGACTATGTTATTGTAAATACCTGTAGCTTCATCGAGGCAGCGCGGACAGAATCGGTTCGCACGTTAGTTGAGCTAGCAGAAGCGAATAAGAAAATTGTTATTGCTGGCTGCATGGCACAACATTTCCAAGCGGAATTGTTGGCAGAATTGCCAGAAGCTGTGGCGGTAGTGGGAACGGGCGATTATCAGAATATCGTCGAAGTAATCCAACGGGTGGAAACCGGAGAACGGGTAAACGCCGTCTCCGCTGAACCCACCTACATCGCCGATGAAACCATGCCGCGCTATCGCACCACCACGGAAGGAGTGGCTTACCTGCGAGTCGCCGAAGGCTGTAACTATCGGTGCGCCTTCTGTATTATTCCCTATCTGAGGGGAAACCAGCGATCGCGCCCAATTGAATCGATTGTCGCCGAAGCTGAACAATTGGCGTCCCAAGGCGTGCAGGAATTAATCCTCATTTCCCAAATCACGACCAATTATGGCGTCGATCTGTATGGAGAACCCAAGTTAGCTGAACTGTTGCGGGCATTAGGTCAGGTGGATATTCCCTGGATTCGCATGCATTATGCCTATCCAACGGGTTTAACCGAACCCGTGATCGCCGCGATTCAGGACACACCTAATGTGCTGCCTTACTTGGATTTACCCCTACAGCATTCCCATCCAGAAGTCCTGCGTGCGATGAACCGTCCTTGGCAGGGACGAGTGAATGATCAGATTATCGATCAGATTAAAGCCGCCTTGCCGAATGCGGTGCTAAGGACGACCTTTATCGTCGGGTTTCCTGGCGAGACAGAGCAGCACTTTAACCATTTGCTGCAATTTGTCCAGCATCATGAGTTTGACCACGTTGGTGTCTTTACTTTTTCTCCTGAAGAGGGTACACCAGCCTATACCTTGCCCAACCCAGTCCCCCAAGCCGTCATGGAGGAGCGTCGTCAGGCGCTGATGGCAGTTCAACAGCCAATTACGTTGAAAAAAAATCAAGGTGAAGTGGGCAAGATCGTTGACGTTCTGATTGAGCAAGAGAACCCTTCAACCGGACAACGGATCGGTCGCTCGGCTCGATTTGCCCCTGAGGTCGATGGATTAGTCTACGTCCAAGGCGAAGCCCCCTTGGGGACCATCGTGGAAGTAGAAATCACCGATGCTGGCATCTATGACCTCTATGGTTCTGTAGTCCCTAGTCCACTGTTAGTTGTCGGTTAACGGGAGTTCATGGAGCTTAAGGCAGCTTTGGCAAGTGCCAACGCCTTAACTCGGACTCTTGATCACGGACGACTGACGTTAACCATCACGAAACACTCACAACAATCGTTAAATTATGACCCTTTCATTCAATACTCTGGGCTTATCTGAAGAGCGCCTCCATCAGCTAGAAAAATTAGGTTTTGATACACCAACGCAAATTCAAGCGCAAGCCATTCCGGAACTGTTGGCGGGACGGGATGTGGTCGCTCAATCCCAAACGGGTACAGGGAAAACGGCGGCTTTTTCTCTGCCGATTTTAGAACAACTCGATCCTCATGTTCGCGGCGTACAAGCGTTAATTCTGGCACCGACACGGGAATTAGCCCGACAAGTGGCAGATGCGATTCGGGACTTGACCAGCACTCGTCGCGTCGGTATTGTCACCGTCTACGGAGGACAATCCATTGATCGCCAAATTCGTCTCTTACAACGTAATGCCCAAATGGTGGTAGGAACACCAGGACGAGTGATCGATTTGCTGGATCGAGGAGATCTGAAATTAGATCAAGTTAAATGGGTGGTCTTGGATGAAGCCGATGAAATGTTGAGCATGGGCTTTATCGATGATGTCAAGAAAATCCTCAAGCAAGCCCCCAAAGAACGCCAGACTGCCTGTTTTTCGGCAACAATGCCGAAGGCAATTCGGGATTTAGTCAAGCAGTTCCTCAAATCCCCGGTGACGGTAACGGTTGAACAACCGAAAGCCACGCCAGCACGGATTGATCAACGGGTATATATGATTCCCCGTGGCTGCTCAAAATCCAAAGCCTTACAGCCAATTTTGGCACTGGAAGACCCAGAAGCCGCATTAATTTTTGTGCGGACGCGGCGGTCAGCAGCGGAACTCACCAGTCAGTTACAAGCGGCTGGTCATAGTGTGGATGAGTATCACGGCGACCTCAGCCAAAGCCAACGGGAGCGTTTGTTGTCCCGATTCCGCCAGAGTCAGGTGCGCTGGGTGGTGGCGACGGATATTGCCGCACGGGGTCTGGATGTGGATCATCTTACTCATGTGATTAATTATGATCTGCCGGATCAGGTGGAAAGTTACATTCACCGGATTGGTCGGACGGGTCGTGCGGGAAAAACCGGAACCGCGATTTCCTTGATTCAACCCTTTGAACGGCGCAAACTGCACCAGATTGAACGGAAAGTGCGGCAGAACTTGCAGGTGTCCCGGATTCCTACGCGATCGCAAATCGAAGCCCGACGCTTGGAAAAAATGCAAGATCAGTTACGCGAGGCACTGGCTGGGGAACGGATGGCATCATTCCTGCCGATTGTGCGGGAGTTGAGCGAAGAATACGACCCCCATGCGATCGCGGCGGCGGCGTTGCAAATGGTCTATGATCACACACAACCGGATTTAACGGGTGTCGAGATTGAGTACAAGGTCGAACGTCCGAAACTGGTGAAGCGTAATAAAAAATCCAAAGAATCGGTGACTCAAAACCGTTCTCGGTAATTGATTGAGTTCATCCCATGACCAAGAGGTGTGGGATGAATTTGTCTTATGTCATTCGTCTTTTGTTATTTGTCCTTTGTTGAAAAATTCCTGCATTTAGTCAGGGCGGGTTTAGTGACATCTGGGTGGCAAGCCGCGATAATAGTGAAACCCGCCCCTACAGATCGGCATTACCATGACTCTGTCTGCTATCAACACCCCTCAAACTACAGATACCTTTGCCAAACCCTGTCAATGGTCTGGTCTAATTGAGACCTATCGGTCTTATTTACCCGTCACCGCCTCAACGCCAGTGGTGACTCTCTTGGAGGGAAATACACCGCTGATCCCTACTCCGGCGCTGTCTAAAGCGGTGGGTAAGGGAGTCAAGGTATTGGTTAAATATGATGGTCTTAACCCGACGGGTAGCTTTAAAGACCGAGGTATGACCCTAGCGATTTCTAAGGCAAAGGAAGCTGGGGCAAAAGCCGTGATTTGTGCCAGTACCGGGAATACCTCTGCCTCGGCGGCGGCTTATGCGACTCGGGGAGATATGCAGGCTTTTGTGTTAATTCCGGATGGCTATGTCGCTTTGGGGAAATTGGCGCAAGCTTTGGTGTATGGGGCGCAGGTATTGGCAATTGAGGGAAATTTTGATGACTGCTTGCGGATTGTCCAGGAGTTAGCCGAAAATTATCCGGTGACGTTGGTTAATTCAGTTAATCCCTATCGGTTGGAAGGTCAAAAAACGGGTGCGTTTGAAATTGTTGATAATTTAGGGAATGCCCCAGATTGGCTGTGTATTCCGGTGGGGAATGCTGGGAATATCACCGCGTACTGGATGGGTTTTTGCCAGTATCATCAACATGGGAAGTGCGATCGCTTACCTCGGATGATGGGATTCCAGGCGGCTGGCGCGTCGCCGTTGATCCTGGGTGAACCGGTGGCGCATCCGGAAACAATTGCCACCGCGATTCGGATTGGGAATCCGGCAAGTTGGGAGAAAGCTGTCGCGGCTAAACAGGCGAGTCAGGGAGAATTTAATAGCGTTACCGATGAGGAAATTCTGGCAGCCTATCGCCTCTTGGCATCAAAAGAAGGAATCTTTTGCGAACCCGCTAGCGCTGCATCGGTGGCGGGGTTGTTGAAAGTGAAAGATCAAGTTCCCACAGGATCAACGGTAGTTTGTGTATTGACGGGAAATGGGCTAAAAGATCCAGATACGGCGATTCAACATTGCAACAACCAATTGCAGCGAGGAATTCAATCAACGACAACCGCCGTCGCTGAGGTGATGGGATTCAGTTCAACTTAAGCTCATCCCCCCTCGTAGGCGGCTTGAGCCATGATTTCGAGTAATTCAGCACGAGTTCGTCGGATTTTTGTATCACTCAATACATTTTTCGGCTTAGTCCCTTGTTTACTAGTTTGAATAAGGGCGGGTTTTGTTGATAGGTTATCAGTGAGTGGCTAGCTTTAGTGGCTAAACCCGCCCCTACAAATGACCCTTCACGAGGTTAGAGGGTAAGCTTTTGACCAAACTTCCCATCTCCCCCTGCTTCCCTGCACCTCTGCATACCTAACTGGAACATCCCGAAACGAAGCCAACCCCACCTCTACGGGATTCACCGCCAGCATCTGAAAAAGTACTTGTGCCAAAACGTGATCGCATAATCGCATATCGGATAATGGTATGATTTCTGGATATTTGCCCTATCCATGCTTGTTCTCGGTTTGAGTTTGTCTTTATTGACGTTTAAAACCGCTGGTTTCCTTACGCCCTGACTCAGGTCATGCATCAAACCTATTCGCTCAAGCGATCGATCGCCTTCTACAATGGAAGCATCAGACCTATTCGAGGAGAACGTCATGGCAGCAGAGCGAGAATTTGATGATGCTCTACATGAAGCTGGCGTAGAGGCGGCTAATGTACTCAAAGAGTTTCTCAAGAATCCACCAACAGGAGGTGCTGAAAACGACGCCAACATGGTCAAAGTAAAAGTTGCGCTTCAGGTACTGGCGATCGCCAATGATCTACCCACTCCCCCATTTTTTATCGATTCGGGCAATCAAGCTTAAAATAGCCAGAAAATCAGTTCCTACAATCAATTGATCGACGTTCCGCCGAAACGTCTCTACCTTCTCCCGCCACACTTCGCAGACGTGAAGATCGCGGCGGGAGTTGTACAATCTAGCTTTGGCGACTTTTGCGATAAGGAATTTCCGAGTCAGTCAGGTTGGATTGAATGGGTTCGTAGTAACGACAAGACTGACAAGGACCCTCTGGGTTAACCGCACAACGCACAAGTTCAGAATTCGCATTATATTGACAACTCGCATCGCCCAGCACCCAGCGCCCATCGACCAAACTTTTCTCCGTCGGGCGCGGGGCTGATTGGACATACAGGGCAATTTTGTGTAAGCGATAACGTCCAGATTTGAGTAGATAGCGATGACGACGCTCTAAAACAGCGTAGGTTTGACCGTTATAGTCAAGATAATTACCGGGTTGGGGCGTCCAATTTAATCGGATATTACCCAGACTCTGACGCGATTGCGTCAGGATTAGCTCTGCCGGAAGAGACTCTGGCTCCATAGTGATAGGTGTGATGATGACTACACTTGGATGGTATCGCAATCATTGTTGTCATTCGTCATTGGTCCTTTGTCCTTTGTTAAAGATGACTTGCACTCTCATCGGGGCGGGTTTAGTGATATCAGGGTGAACAACCCAATTTAGTAGTAAAACCCGCCCCTACAATTACCCTATTTCGCTCATCTCCCTCATCTCCGCATGGGGTGTAGGGTGTGACCCATATCCCTCAAACAGTTAGGATGGTGCATATTGGATCAAAGTGTAGATTCTATCTAACGTTGATATGAAAATTGCAGTGAGACTAATACCTGGTGCGCTATCCGACTTATTCGCTCAAGCTAGTAGTTCTGGTAAAATTACGCTCGCTGACCGATATGGATTAATGGCAGCATTGCTAGAAGAATCACTGACTGATGAAGAAAGAGAGTGTCTCGAACGATTACTCCGGGCATTTTGCCGAGGGCGGATGAAGGTAGTGGATGAGATTTCTGCACTCGGATAAGTCATCTTGACTTCTCCCCCGGTTAAAACACGGGGGATTCTAAGAGGATACTGCGGGACGGGCTGAAGCCGCGTCCCTCCGTTTCGTCTTCTTAGAGTTCCAGAGGAAAACTCTAGATGGCGCAGTCAAAAACGCCCTACTGACCTTGGCTAGATCTAGACCTAACTGTATCTCTACTTTGCGGAGAATATTGGCAGCGCCATTAGCATCGGCGTTGACAAACTCTCCGTTTTTGGTACGGTACATTCCTCGTTTTACTCGCTTCCCACTCGGCATCCACCCTTCCGGGCCTGAGCCGAATACAGGTAGAGGATCGTTGTCGAGAAAACTCGCTTTAGAGGTATAGCTTTCTTCAGTTTCTACAAACTGAATTCCATGTTGTTTGCACAGTTGCTCAATCCGGTTTTTGAGACGAGCGGTAGGAATTTGAACAAACTCCTGATTCGTCTTTTTCCCTAACTCAATCCCATCTTTATTGCGTCGATTCCAACCGAAAACGACTGTTCCAATTCGATAGTGGAGACAATGGTTGACAACAACACGAGCGGCTTGGTTAATCGCATCTCTCACTTGCCTATTGCGCCTTTCCGTAAGAGAGGCTAATTCTTCGTTCCAAAATCCTTGAGCTTTCCCCAGCTTAATGGTTGCAACCCGTTTGTTGTAGAGCTGATTAAGACTCTTTAGTTTGCGTCCATCAACGATAAAGCTGGTTTCTGTGTTAGAGACACAGGTCATCCAGTTGTCAAGTCCGGGGTCGATTCCTAGAACTCGTGAGGAATCTACATCTGCTGTTACAGAAGGCAGGAGGTAGACAAACTCAATATAGAAGCAACCGTTGCGGGGAAGGATTCTCAGCTCTTTAATATCTCTGAAGTTAAGATTAGATGGCATCGGAATAAAGAAATCCGCTATCTTGAACCATGTCTTAACTAGCGTTCCTAGAGGTATTCTGATTTGACCATCTTTGATCTTCAAAGCTTGCTTAGGATAACTGACAGCAGAAAGACCGCCTTTCTTTAAATACTTAGGCAGTCTAGGATTGTCCGCTATTTTTCCTTTTCTGAATGCCTTCATCAACCCACCGAAGGACTTGAAGGATTCGCTAACCGTTCTTAGCGCTTGTTGAGCTGTTTGAGAGTAGAGGACTTGGAAGTGCTTGTTGTTTTTGTACTCCTTTTCTAGGTCATATTTACCGATAATCCGCCGACGCTTAAACCAGATTTGACGAGCATAATAAATACCACAGTTCATTAAGTTATTTGCCTCAGCGCAAATAAACTCCAAAACGGCGGCTAGCTCTTTATCTGAGTTGAACAATACTTGCTGACAACCGTACAAGAATATTATCACCTCCTTGTTTAGGGTTATATTATATCACTTAAGGGAATTGTTGCGGGATAAATCCCGCCGTCTTTACGACTTGCTCGGTTTCATCCCTCGGATGAATCGCGAGGGCTTTCACCATCGCTTATCTGTAAGTTACGATTTCGCGATCGCGCCCTAACACCTCAACCACTAGATGCTTCTGCTAGTATAGGACGCGATGCTAATTGACTTCCGTAATACCAATACAGTCTGGGCTTCTATACTGGTGGAAACGTTAACGCGGTTGGGCTTAACCACAGCCGTCTTGTGTCCCGGTTCACGTTCCACCCCGCTTACTGTTGCCTTTGCTCAACACAGCCAAATTGAGGCAATTCCCATTCTCGATGAACGTTCGGCTGCCTTTTTTGCCTTAGGAGTTGCCCGAAAATCAGGACTACCTGTGGCGCTGGTTTGTACCTCAGGAACAGCCGGGGCGAATTTCTACCCCGCGATTATTGAAGCCCGAGAAAGCCGTGTCCCCCTATTAATTTTAACCGCAGACCGTCCCCCCGAACTGCGCGATTGTCACTCCGGGCAAACGATTGACCAAGTAAAACTCTATGGTCATTATCCCAACTGGCAAACAGAATTAGCCGTACCGTCTCTGGATATCGGGATGTTGAGATATTTGCGACAAACCGTAATTCACGCCTGGGAGCGATCGCGCTTTCCGGTTCCGGGTATTGTTCATTTAAATTGCCCATTTCGTGATCCTTTAGCCCCGATTCCTGATCCCGCCGTCACCGAGTTACAATCCCAATTTCAGGCTGACGATTTCTTCGCCGCTGTCACTCCTGCACCCCTACGCCCCCACCCTCCTGCACCTCTGCATGGGATTCCCTATCCTGAATGGCAAGCGTGCGATCGCGGTTTAATTATTGCAGGGTTAGCCCAACCCCAAAACCCCAAAGCTTATTGTCAGGCTGTTGCCCAACTTTCCCAAGCCCTAAACTTTCCTGTATTAGCAGAAGGGCTTTCCCCCCTGAGAAACTACGCCAACCTCAATCCTTATCTCATTTCTACTTATGATTTAATCCTCCGGAATCGCCAACTGGCTCAACAACTAACACCGACTATTGTTATTCAAATTGGTGAACTTCCCACCAGTAAAGAACTACGCGCTTGGTTAAATACTTGTCAACCCCAACGCTGGATTATTGACCCTTGTGATCATAACTTAGATGCCCTGCATGGGAAAACCACGCATCTGCGGATTTCTATCGAAGATATTGGACAATGGCTAACCACGAATAAGACCCAAAATCAGACTGTAGGGGCGGGTTTAACAGATAACGTTGTTGACAAAACCGATAACAGAACTCAATCCACCCCGATAGAGGAACAGGGGAGAACTATATCAAAACAAAACCCACATTACCTCAAAACATGGTGTGACGCAGAAACGCAAGTGAGAGCAGCCGTTGACCAAACCCTAGCAGAAATGCCGCAATTATTTGAAGGAAAAGCCGCCTGGATACTCTCTCAATCTTTACCCACAGGGACACCTTTATTTATTGCCAATAGTATGCCCGTGCGGGATGTCGAATTCTTTTGGTCGCCAGGGAATACAGAAATTCAGCCCTGGTTTAATCGCGGTGCGAATGGCATTGATGGCACCTTATCCACAGCGTTAGGAATTGCTCACCGGAATCAGAGTGCCGTAATGCTAACGGGAGACTTAGCCTTATTACATGATACCAATGGCTTTTTACTCAACAATAAACTTATCGGTCATCTCACCATCATCTTAATCAACAATAACGGCGGTGGTATTTTTGAAATGTTGCCCATTTCCGACTTTGAGCCACCCTTTGAAGAATTCTTTGCCACCCCCCAACATATAGACTTTGCACAATTATGTTTAACCTACGGGGTAGAACATCAACGGATTGAATCGTGGCAACAATTACAGCAATTACTAAATCCATTACCGAGTAAAGGGATTCGAGTATTAGAAATACCCACAAATCGCAAAGCAGACGCAACGTGGCGGAAAACGTATCTAGGTTCGTTCGTAGTAGAGGAACTTTAGCCTTTCCAAGTTTGCCGTAAGAACATTAACCTTTGATGTTGGGTTTCCTGGATCAACCCCAACCTACAACCATTCCGCTTAAATCTGTCAGACTCAGACTTATATTTTAAACGTTTAGTAACCCCCCGTCACCCGCCAAGAACTCAAGTTCTTGGCTTATAGCTTAAGTCCACTCGTGTTTAGTCGTCTTTAGACGACTTAAGCTTTTAGCCAGGGATTTGAATCCCTGGCGGGTTGTTGTGCGACAGGTGTTAACATTTTTATTCACTCAGCATTGAATCCTTGTTCAAAAGCGTCAATCGCTTCAATTTGGTCGGAAATGAAAACACACTGTTCGAGCAAAGCTATATCTAATCCTGGCAATAATTCACTGGTTACGGTTTGTTCATACCCATACGTGTCCTCAAAGACAGATGGCGTTTCCTCTCGTAAATGGTAAAGTTTGAGTCGATTCGTTTTCCAGAGCCATACCTCAGTGACTCCCAAGCGTCGATAGATATCTAGCTTATCAATACTCCCACTGGTAAGAATAACTTCCACCGCTAAATCTGGGATATCTTTCTCCTCTCCGATGCAGTAACATTCATCTGGTTCAGCGCCCACTTTTTTAAGTTGCTTCTTGACTCTGGTACTCCCCATTGGCGTGTGCTTGATTCGGTTTTTTATCAAATAAAACTCGATCAGAGTGGCTAGACGCTTTTTGAGTTTTTCATGTCTCAAAGACGGTGACACGATTTCTAACACTCCATCCAAATAGGTGATGCGGTAATGAGAGTTGTCTCCCAGTTTTACTAGGAGGGCTTCGTATTGATTCCAGCTTACCTCACTGGTTGTGAATCTCTCCTCCGGGTCATCAATTTGAGTCAATTCTGGCTCGTTAATCAGTTCTTGGAGGCTATTTACCATTATTTCTTGTCCTATTTAGTCAGGTTAGAGTTGATTGCGATCGCGCAATTATTTCTCAGCAACTGGACAGCATTATTACCCTTTAATTTTCTTGGTGGCGGCTGACACTGAATACAAGGTAGTTGTAGGGAATTACCTCTGTGGGATCGAATTGGCTGACTATTTGACCGTTAGTTGGATTGTATACCCAGTCTTCCCAATCCCAGCTAGTTTGTAGAGATTCAGGAATTTGTATAGCCAGATAGTAACCTTCGGCAAGGCGTGCGCGGGTGCTGTCGTTGCTAAAGTCAAGTCCCAGGTCAAACTTTTGAGCTATATAGTTTTTGTAGCGATTAGCTAATAAGCTGATTAAAGCAATACCTAGCTCAGAGAAAAGTCCAATTGCCGGATTGGCAATCATTGTAAATAAGGTAAGTCCTGGCTGAAATAAAGGAGACTCTAGACGTTTAAGTATACGTTCATCTTCTTCATTCTTGACGTTAACAGCGGCACAACGAAATGCCGCACCTTGGACGCCTACATTCAGTGCGGTAAAAATCGGTTGATTTAGATTGGCTACTGATTTCTCACGGACTCGCTGAGTCGTCGGAAAGTTCAGCGATTCTACATGATCGTTGAGTTGATGAGTCGCCTCAAAATTCAATAATATTTGGTGCGTTCCGCCACCAGGATAAGCTTCTACATACATCTGCTTGAGTATGATTTGAATGGGAGTATTCTGTAGCGTGTGGTCAGCATTAATATCGCTGGCTGATTGGATAGATAGTTCTGCGTTATTTAATTCAGGAACTGAATATCCAAAAATATGTGGGTGCAACCAGGGTTTATGATAAGGCTTTCGCTCGGCTTTGGCTTGTCGCAACACTTCCTCCAACCGTTGAAAAGTTGGGGGACGCAAGACATCTAGTTGAAATATCTCACGGGCGCTATCGGTTAATCCCCGAATTAATTGGGTGGCGACTGAGCGAAATGGTACATCATCGCCACCTTTGGGGCGACAAATGACCAGCAGAATCCGCATTTTACTGCTGTCTGTTTCGGGAAGCTGGGGAGGTTGTTGGGGATTAGGGTAAGTGCGGACAAACGCCCCCGTCTGTAACACCAATGGCAAATTATGATCAGGATTACGAATGAGTTCCCAGGGAATAGCCGCCGCATCGGTGACACCTGTAACAATTTCTACACGAGTATGATTCAGTCGGTGGCGCAATTGTGACCAAATTTGGCGGGTGTCGTCGTTGGCTTGAAATAGTTTCTCGAACAGTTCCACCCCAATGGCTACCATTTGCTGTTCAATATTTGCCGCAATTGTCGGCGCGGGGACTTGCGGGTATTCGAGGAAGTCTTCCAGATACCAGCGGATTTTTTCTTGGTCTTGTTCGTTGATGTTGAACTTAAAATAGACAGTTGTACTCTGACTCGTTACTTTGTCATCTAGAACAACATCTACTCGGTAAGAGTCGGGTGGGTTTTCAACCTGTTGAGTGAGGCGAAGTGTTAACATTCACAGCATGGATCGATTAGTCATTTAATCTACTTTAACTCATGACTGAGAATTTATAATAAAATGAAGTTCTAAGCTGATATCCAACTCATGACCGTAACCCCCCTTCCACTCACCAATCTTCGCCTGATTACTACGGCTGATTACCATCGAATGGCAGAGGTCGGTATTTTAGCAGCGGATGAACAAGTTGAACTCATCGCCGGACAAATAATTCGGAAAATGCCCAAAGGTCCTGCCCATAGCGCACTGTGTAAACGCCTGGAAAAATGTTTGGAAAAGCTGCTGGGGGATCAAGTCTTAGTACGACTGCAAGATCCGATTCAACTCGATCCCTACTCAGAACCAGAACCTGACATTGCCGTCGTTCATTCCCATGCTAACTTTTATGCTGACTCTCATCCTCGCCCAGAGGAGGTTTACCTGATTGTCGAAATTGCTGATACGACAATCAATCGAGATTTAGGAACTAAAGCCAATCTTTACGCCGCCGCAGGTATTGTTGACTATTGGGTGTTTAATGTGACAACCCAGCAACTCCACGTTTTTAGAGAACCCCAAGTAGAGGGTTATCAACGTCAGTTAATTCTCAAAGGACAACAGTCGATTGATATTCTGGCTTTTCCTAATTGTGTGATTACGGTGAACGAGTGTTTTAGGATACGATAAATTTGCCTTAAAGTCCTGATTTCTTTATCATTTAGACTAAGATTACCTGACGACAAACCCAATTATAGTAACCGACATAGCGGTTAGGACATATCATTTATGTAGAGACGTTGCATGCAACGTCTCTACAATGGTGACGAACGTCCTAATCAATGTGTCTACTGCTATAAAACCATGACTGACTTGGCAAGTCTAAATTGATACATTACTCTGGTAGGGGCACCATCCTTGCGCCCATAAACATGAGGGGAGAAAAGCGAATGGCAATCAACAATCATCTATCCCCAATCAGCCAGGAAGAAATTCGCGTGCGCGGTACAGTACAAGGGGTGGGATTTCGCCCAACGGTGTATCGTTTGGCAAAGGCGTGTAATCTAGTTGGAGAAGTCTGTAATGATGGTCAAGGTGTCTTAATTTACGTATCAGGAACAACAGACGCGATCGCAGATTTTGTGCAACGCTTACAAACAGACTGCCCTCCCCTTGCCAAAATTGAATCGATTGACCGTACTTCTGATCAAGGCGATCGCACGTTCGATGACTTTACTATTACTCAGAGTGTCAATAGTACCGTTCAAACCCAAATTCCCCCTGACGCCGCTACCTGTCCCCAATGTCAAGTCGAAACCTTTGATTCGCGATCGCGCTGGTACAATTACCCGTTTACCAATTGTACCCATTGTGGTCCGCGTCTTTCTATTATTCGCTCGATTCCCTATGACCGTAACCAGACTAGCATGGCAGAGTTTGCGATGTGTCCCGATTGCGCCAGGGAATACCACGATATCGAAAATCGCCGCTTCCACGCCCAACCGATCGCTTGTCCGGTTTGTGGACCAAGGGTATGGTTAGAAGGGGCAAATGGTGAAAAAATTGATACATCTGACCCTATCGATACCGTTTCTACTCTTCTGAAACAAGGGGAAATCGTGGCAATTAAAGGATTAGGCGGGATTCATTTAGCCTGTGATGCCACCAATGAAACCACAGTACAACAGTTGCGATCGCGCAAGCAACGGTATCATAAACCCTTTGCGTTGATGGCGCGAGATTTAGGCGTGATTGAACAGTATTGTACTTTGAATGATCAGGAAAAGGAATTATTACAAAGTCCCGCCGCACCCATTGTTTTAATCGACGTTATCCCTAATCGCGCCAATTGTAGAGACGCGCCATGGCGCGTCTCTACACCCAAAATTGCGGCTTCAGTCGCACCGGGACAAACAACGTTGGGGTTTATGCTACCCTATACTCCCCTACACCATCTAATCATGCAACGGCTGGATGATCCGATTATTTTAACCAGTGGGAATCTCTCCGATGAACCGCAATGTATCGATAATCAAGACGCCCGCTTAAAATTAGGTAAAATTGCTGATTATTTGCTGTTGCATAACCGTGATATTGTCAATCGTGTCGATGATTCGGTGGTGCGAGTTATACAGTCAAAACAACAACCTCAAAACTTTGAGGGGGGCGGGTTTAGTCACATCAGGGTGACAAATAACGATAATAGTCAAACTATCAAGCAAAACATCAAAACTCAAAACTTTAATGGGGGCGGGTTTAGTCACATCAGGGTGACAAACAACGATAATAGTCAAACCCGCCCCTACAAAGGAACTATGGCAAGACATCTCCACACCCAAACCCTACGTCGCGCCCGTGGATATGCACCAAAACCGATTAATTTACCCCCAGGATTTGAAAAATGTCCGCCGATTTTGGCGATGGGGAGTGAACTCAAAAATACGTTCTGTTTATTACGAGACGGGCAAGCCATATTATCTCAACATTTAGGAGACTTAGAGAATGCTGCTGCCTTTAACGCTTACCAGACTACCCTAAATCTCTACCTAAACTTATTTGACCATAAACCGAGTGCGATCGCTACAGACAAACATCCCGAATACCTCTCTACTAAACTCGGACAAGAACTCGCTACCGCGAATAATCTTCCCTTACAGTCTATCCAACATCATCATGCCCATATTGCTGCTTGTATGGCAGAAAATGGTATCCCACTCACGACTCCCCCTGTATTAGGAATCGCCTTAGATGGATTAGGCTATGGTGAAGACGGCACAATTTGGGGTGGAGAATTCCTCTTAGCCGATTATCAGGGATTTAAACGATTAGGCAAATTTAAACCCATCGCCATGATTGGCGGAGAACAGGCAATTTATCAACCCTGGCGCAATACCTACGCCCATTTAATGGCAGCATGGGACTGGAACACGTTAAAACAAGAGTATGGCGAGTTAGACCTGATTCAATTTCTGGATCAAAAACCCCATCCCTTGCTGAATCAACTCATGGAAAAAGGGATTAACTCCCCCCTCGCCTCATCTGCTGGACGATTATTTGATGCAGTAGCGGCGGCGTTGGGGATTTGTCAGTCAGACTGTAGCTATGAAGGGCAAGCGGCGATTGAAATGGAAGCCCTAGTTACCCCAGATAGCTTAAATTATGTTAAAGAAGTAGGGGCATATCCCTTTAAAATTGGCAAACTAGATCAGGAAACCGAATTAATTTTAGACCCTTATCCCCTATGGCTTGCATTATTGGACGATTTACAGCAAACTATGTCAAAGTCCCTCATTGCCGCCAAATTTCACCAAGGATTAGCCGACGCGATCGCGAATATGGTTCAGCAGTTACGTCCTGATTTAATCAGCAATCAAGTGATCCTCACCGGAGGTGTGTTTCAAAACCGAATTTTATTGACCCAAGTTAGGGGAAATTTAGAGAGGATGGGGATGAGAGTATTGACACACAGCTTAGTTCCACCCAATGATGGAGGATTATCATTAGGACAAGCCGTAATCGCCGCAAGATCTCTAGGCGGGTTGAGGGACAATTTGTAGGGGCGGGTTGAGGGACAATTTGTAGGGGCGGGTTGAGGGATAATTTGTAGGGGCGGGTTGAGGGATAATTTGTAGGGGCGGGTTTAGGGACTCAATTAGATGTCACCGATAACCTTTCCACAAAACCCGCCCTCCCTACCGATAACCTTTCCACAAAACCCGCCCTCCTCCAAATTCAAACCTAGGCTTTCCCAGGACAACAAACCACCCAAAACAACCCACAAAGGACAACAGAAAAATGTGTTTAGGTATTCCCGGTCAAATTACTGAAATCACAGATAGAGAACACCAACTCGCCATGGTCAATATTGGCGGCGTCCAACGCCAAGTTAATATTGCCTGTATTATTGATGAAAATCATCCCATTGACACCTGTATTAACGATTGGGTATTAGTTCACGTTGGCTTTGCCATGAATCGCCTTGATGAACAGGAAGCCGCCGAAACCTTACAATTACTCCAAGAACTCGCCTTAGCTGAATAAACCCTATCAAATCCCAATCATCCTATCTTGATGAGAGAACTAAATTCTCTGTGTAATCAGTGTTAATAAACTCTCACCTCCCTACCCCTATCTCCCCAATAAATCCGTGAAATCAGTGTTTTGACCAATGACAACTAACGAATTATGAAATACGTTGACGAATTTCGCGATCCCCAAAAAGCCAAAGCCCTACTGCGAGAAATCCAAACCCTAACCACTCAATTAGGCAAAACCTCAACCCAACCGCTAAAAGTGATGGAAGTCTGTGGCGGTCATACCCATTCCATCTTTAAATATGGACTCGAAGAAATCCTACCCGACACCATCGAATTAATCCATGGTCCCGGCTGTCCCGTCTGTGTCATGCCCAGGGGACGCCTAGATGACGCGATCGCGATCGCAGATTATCCTAATGTTATCCTCACCACCTTTGGTGACGCCATGCGGGTTCCCGGTTCCCAGAAAAGCCTCCTCCAAGCCAAAGCAGCCGGGGCGGATATTCGTATGGTTTATTCTCCCCTAGATAGCCTACAAATTGCTAAAAATAACCCCGATAAAGAGGTGGTTTTCTTCGGACTTGGCTTTGAAACCACCGCCCCCAGTACCGCGTTAACCATCCTACAGGCTGATGCTGAAGGACTGCAAAACTTCAGTATGTTCTGTAATCACGTTCTAGTCATTCCCGCCTTACAAGCCTTATTAGACAATCCCGATTTACAACTCGATGCCTTTATTGGTCCGGGTCATGTCAGTATGGTCATTGGTACAGAACCCTATCACTTTATTGCCCAACAGTACCAAAAACCGTTAGTGGTTTCCGGCTTTGAACCCTTGGATATTTTGCAATCCCTGTGGATGATTTTGCAGCAACTGATTCAAGGACGCTGTGAGGTGGAAAATCAATATGACCGAATTGTCCAACCCCAAGGAAATCGCGTCGCCTTAGACGCGATGAACACCGTCTTTGAAGTGCGGCAAAAATTTGAATGGCGGGGACTCGGTGATATTCCCAATTCGGGGTTCAAAATTCGCCCCGACTACGCCCAATTTGATGCCGAAGTTAAATTTACCCTTCCCAATCGTCAAGTCGCGGATCACAAAGCCTGTCAATGTGGCGAAATCCTCAAAGGCGTCATGAAACCTTGGCAATGTAAAGTTTTTGGTACAGCTTGTACACCAGAAAACCCAATTGGAACTTGTATGGTATCCTCAGAAGGAGCTTGTGCGGCGTATTACAAATATGGACGCCTATCCAAAGTTGCCAAAACCGCCGTCGGCATCAATTAATCCCCTGTAGGGGCGACCCGCCTGCATCAATTAACAACACCTGTCCACCCAATTAAATCGGGTCGCCCTCTCCTCAACCCCCTGTGTTACAATATATGTCCGAAAATAACATTTGTTAGGGTGGGTTCACGCCAAAACTTGATCGACAAAACCGATAATTAAACTACAAAATCCGTTCGTTTCTTCCCATACAATGCGGTTAAAACACAGTTTTAGATGGGAGAATAAACAGTTATGCCATTTGTCACCGTTCAGATAGCCAAAGGTCACTCGGTTGATCAAAAACGTGAACTTGCCAAAGCCCTCACAGATACCCTCGTTTCCACCTTAGGTACAAAACCCGAATGGGTAACCATTCACATTGATGAATTTGAGCGAGAAAATTGGGCAGTTGGCGGTGAATTACATTCCGATAAACCCGGTAAAGGAGGTAAGCATCACACCTAAAATAGAGGCTGTTGAATAAGTGTTATCGTCAGGGGAAGATGGGGGAGATGAGGAAGATGGAGGACATTGTGTAGGGATTCACTTTTACTACTATCTTTTGAAATGGTGCGTTACGCTTACGCTAACGCACCCTACTGGCTTGACACAGCTAAAATTGTGGAATAGATTTGACCATTGAATCGGGCGCAAGTCTTTGCGCCCCTACAGTTTCCGGGCGTAATTCTAATTCATCAAATAAGGTGTGCCACGCCACTACACTCGCTCTCCTCACCCTACACCCACCCCGACCACATTACAAATCATAGCCAATATAGGTGAATGACCAATGACGCTAAAAATCCCAATCATCCTATCCTGATGAGAGAACTAAATTCTCTGTGTAATCAGTGTTAATAAGCTCTCACTTCCCTACCCCTATCTCCCCAAGAAATCCGTGAAATCAGTGTTTTGACAAATGACCAATAACCAAAATCCCCTCTTCCAAAAAATCGAACAAATCCGACGCCGCCCTAGTAAAGTTAAAGATACTGCCATTACCCTGGCACATGGCAGTGGTGGCAAAGCGATGCGGGATTTAATTGATGATGTTTTTGTCGGGAGTTTCGATAATCCCATCCTTTCCCAACTGGAAGATCAAGCTACAATACCCCTCGCCCAACTCATCAGTCAGGGCGATCGATTAGCCTTTACCACGGATTCTTATGTCGTTGATCCCCTCTTTTTTCCCGGTAGTAATATTGGTGAATTAGCCATCAATGGAACCGTCAATGATTTAGCCGTCAGTGGGGCAAAACCCCTCTATTTAACCTGTAGCATGATTATGGAAGAAGGACTTCCGGTTGAAACCTTACGGCAAGTCGTTCTCAGTATGAAAAACGCCGCAGACGCTGCTGGGGTGCAGGTGGTGACTGGGGATACTAAAGTTGTTCATCGGGGTTCGGCGGATAAACTGTTTATTAATACAGCCGGAATTGGCGTAATTCGAGATAATGTTTCGAGTTCCGCCCATCAGATTAAACCCGGTGATGCGGTAATTATTAATGGTCAATTGGGAAATCATGGTGCGGCTATTTTAATCGCCCGTGGGGAATTAGCCTTGTCAACCGACATTAAAAGCGATTGTCAACCGTTAAATGGGTTAGTGAATGCCATTCTTGAGGTTTGTCCCCAAATTCACGCGATGCGGGATGCGACTCGTGGTGGTGTCGCTACGGTGTTAAATGAATTTGCCCAAAGTTCTGAAGTGGGGATTCGTGTGAATGAAGCCGCGATTCCGATTCGGGAAGAGGTGAATGGAGTTTGTGAGATTCTGGGATTAGATCCGTTATATCTTGCCAATGAAGGGAAACTGGTGGTTATTGTACCGCGATCGCACGCTGAATCTGTATTATCGGTGATGAAGTCTCACCCAGCCGGAGAGGAGTCCTCTATTATTGGTGAAGTGATTGATTCCCCTGCGGGTGTGGTATTACTGCAAACGGCGTTTGGGGCGGAACGGATTGTCGATATGCTAGTGGGGGATCAACTTCCCAGAATTTGTTAACTTGTCCGCCGTAAGTCCCCCGTCATAATTTTAAATTTGACGGTGGGATATAAGGCGGTTTTAGTGTTATAAGAGATGCAAACGGTTATACAGGAATGTTCTTCCGGGCTTGTGAGAGTGAAAGGTAGGCTTATAC
>NZ_JAVJUO010000199.1:0-10290 GCF_040220555.1 Coleofasciculus sp. C1-SOL-03 | reverse complement strand
TAGAGTTTCCCCGATTGTTCGCACAGGTACTCTAAAATGGCTTTTGTTTCCTTGTCTGGGTGTAGCAGCATTTGCTGTACTCCCCTAGGCTTTTTGGGTTTAACCATTGCTCGACCTCACAATGCACTTACTTAATCCAGTATACTGTATGTATTGCTATTCGACAGGACGAATCTATGAAGAATGAGAAAATCTTTTTAAGGGTTACTAAATACGAAAAGAACTTAGTGTAATTGCCTTTGCCTGATCAGATACTAAAAGCACTTGAGGTATAGAAGATGAGTTTTGTCACTCTAAGTCCTGATCAAGAAAACGAGCTTCAAGAAATCCAACTCGCTCGGCAATCTTTAGAACATTTTCTTGCATCGCCTTCGGGAAAAGCAGGAATAGCAGAATTTTATACTGAACTGGCGCAGTCTGAGGGTTCTAGTTTAGATGTTATCCTAAGTAAGGCGATTGCTGCTATTGATGAGCTGACCAGAGAATTTAGGATTTTAGATCGAATTGCTAAACGTATTGATAAGGTTAAAAGATGGAGTGAAATCCAGATAGAACAAACAGAAAGTTGCTCAGATAAAAAGATAATTTTAAATCGAGTTACTCCAGTTTATCAGAAAATTTGCTGGAGGTTGATAAAAAATATTCAGTCTATAGCAAGGATTGTTGATGCCAACTGGAATTATCTTCCCGTTGAACTGCAAGTCATGACTGAATCTATGGCTAGACGGTTATATTTAAACGAACAGTCAATTCTTAGGGGTAATCTACAAGATGATTACTATCGGAGAGTAGTTCCTAGTTTCCCCGAAACCATACAAAGTTTTATATCCTTAGTATTTTACACAGTTGAACAAAATAAAGAAAAACGCAAGCTAGAGCTATTCAAATTATTTAAAGGGGATGAAAGGATAGATCAGTTGCCAGGAGTAACGACGAAATATCAGTCAGAAAGAGATGCTGGATTAACTGTAATCCAAGAAGTTGTGCAAATGTTGCTTAAATTCCCAAATGTTGAGCAAGTAAGAGCTATAGCAAAGAATTATATTGATTTACACGAAGTCATTTTTGAGATAATGCCTGCTGATATTGACTCTCCAGATAACGGAGAACTTTTGCAAAAATCAATATCCTTAGTGATTGATGCTGAATGGAAATTATCAGACATTACCAATAATGAGAGTTGGTTATTTGGCGTTCAGATGGTTGGGGAATTTGAACATAACCTGAAAGATAACAGTGTGGTGGCATCTAGCTATGTGCAATCCTACTGTCTACCGTAAACAAGCCGAGTTTAACGAACAAACGGCGATTGCCGCTAAACAAGGCTTTCCGGATTGGGCTGTTATTATGTGTTTCTATGCTGCTTTGCATTGGGTGAATGATTATGCTGTTCAACAACAAGAAACTCAAGAATTAGAGAGTTCTGGTGACAATGAGGGTTCTCTCCATACAATCCGTAGATCGTATGTCAAAAAGATTTCCCGAAAAAATAAGTGGCGTGATTTGGAGGATGCTTATGTATTTCTATTTGGAGTAAGTATGACAGCTAGGTATTTAAGAGGATTAGAAAAATTAAATCGTACTGCTAGAGAACATTATTCTCACAACAAGGATATTGTCCAAAAGTGTTTTGATGAGCTAGAAGTAATTAAAAGCCGCCTTTCATAGTTTCCACTAACTTATGGTTAACCTTCCCACTCAAACTGATCCCCCCCTTCCACCTCGGCAAACCTTACCCACGATGTATGATTTACCGAGTGACAACCCGGAGGAACCTGGATTGCCAGACGAGTTTCATTTTTTACAACCCTTATTGTTATTTCTTACCTTTCAACCCGCTAACTGGAATCCAGAGTTGGTATTTTCGGCTTGTGATTTAAATCTTTACTATGATGTGAACCATCCTCAGTGGTACAAACGCCCCGATTGGTTTGGGGTAGTGGGAACACCTCGATTGTATGAAGGGCGGGATTTACGCTTAAGTTATGTGGTGTGGCAAGAAGTAATCAATCCTTATGTAGTGGTAGAATTATTGTCTCCCGGTACACAAGAGGAAGATTTGGGTCGAACGGTGCAAACACCTGGAAATCCACCGACAAAATGGCAGGTTTACGAACAGATTTTGCGGATTCCGTACTCAATTGTGTTTAGTCGCTATACCAATGAAGTTCAGGCGTTTCAGTTAGTCGGCGGTCATTACGAACCGATGAACATGATTGATAATCGGTTATTGATGCCGGAGTTAGGGTTAAGTTTAGGACTATGGCAGGGAAGTTTTCGAGGAATTAACCGTTTGTGGTTGCGGTGGATGACACTTGAGGGAGAGTTGATTTTAACGCCGGAAGAAGAGGCAGTTGCAGAACGGGAAAGGGCGGAACGATTAGCAGCACGATTGCGGGAGTTAGGGGTTGAACCTGAGGATGTGGAGTAAGTGCGATCGCTGTTTTCAGTTAAGTGCGATCGCTCTTTTCGGTTCACTACATTTCAATCTGCGGTAGTGGTAAATTCCAAGCCTCTCTCCTTGTAGGAGAGAGGTTTTCCCTTAGTGAACCTCAACAAAAACGCCGCTGCGAGCAAACTCCTCTTCTTCGGGAGTAAAGTAAGGGGCGTTATCTTCCAGAGTCGGATCAAAGCTGTAGGCATCTTGCAGGAAGTTTCCTGCTAAAACAGCCTTTTCTAACTCCTTAATATAGGTGTCAGCCAGCTTACACAACTCTTGGATACCCTGTTCGTCGCCTCTGTCCAAAAACTTTTGCAGTCCCAAATGAAGTCCCGACAGGCGGGCGGTGGGTTTGAGCATACTGTAGATATGGTAAATGCGATCGCCTTCGGTGAATTCAACGTGGGAATCATGATAGCCAGTCGAGGATTCGTTTTGTTCAGGAACAAGCTGGCAAAACTCTTCAAAGTTGATGAAGGCGTCACCATCGCGATCAACTTCTTTAATCATCTCTTGCAGTTCTTCATCTGTCAGCCCGAACCGACTCATGACGTTTTTCAGTTCGTTGGCGCAAATATGCCCCGAACCGTCCTCGTCAAAAACGCTAAAGGCAAGTCTCAGCCGACTTTCGCGATCGCCTTGTTGAGACACCATCAGGGCTTTGAACTCGTCAAACCTAAATACTTGAGCAGGCGTTTGAAGAACCAAGTCTCACTTTTTACCGCATACTGTTGCTCGATAGATTTTATTTGCCTAGCTAGTTGTTTATTGCCAACTAGAGCCACGGCTCCCCCAAGAGCCGTGCAAGACTTAATTGCACCAAAACTAAAAAAACTGATATCGGCATCCGGATAGCCATAATACTTAGAACCTGTAAAGGCTTGAGCGCAATTTTCTATCAGAATAATATTATGTTTTCTACAGAGTTTAGCATAGGGGTCTAAATTAGTAATCTTTTTGAGCAAGCGTTTGTAGTTACGGCTCAACGCTGATGGCGCTAAAGCGCAACTACAAACCTCTTAAAAACGTGTTAGTTTAGGCTGGCAAATAACTGCTCCCAATTAGGAGAACTTGTTTCGGCTTCTTTCACTTCAAAGGTGACATGACAAGCTTGGGATTGTTCTAGCGCCTGAAGGCACAGTTCAGCAATATCCTCTCGACTGACTTTCCCTCGGATATTATCGCCTTGCTCAAAGGCTAAACCTTTACCACCGGGTTCTTCGGTTAAAGCGCAAGGACGGATGATTGTATAGGGGATACCACTTTCTCGTACAGCATCTTCTCCCCGCAGTTTCCAGGTGAGAATACCGCCTAATTGGTCATTCATTCGCACGGCTGGCGGTTCTTCTTCTAAGTTAATTCCGGGACGCCCTGGACGGGTAACGCCAGCAGAACTAATCATGATAAATTGAGGTAGAGTCAGACCATTGTATGCCTTGATTGTTTCCACTTGTAAAGAGAATGTTCCGGGTTCAAAGTGGGGATTCAGTGCGCCGTCATACTCAAACTTACTCAGCATCAATTGCACGGCGTAAATATGACTCGGATCAAAAGGTTCCGCATCCTGGAGAGTTTTGGCACGAAATACCGGAATTAGCGCCTCAAAGGGAACGCGAACATCAATCCAGGTATCTTTTTCAGTATCAAAGGAGTAGCAATAGGAAATCCCATCCCATCTTGATTCTGTTCTCAGAATAAACTTATAACGCTGTCCATCGCCTTTAACGCGCAGTTCCATCCCCTCATATCCGGCTACATTTAAAGGTGGCTCGAAATTACGGGTACGAACGGAAACAAAACCACCTGAGTTTTTGGTAGATACTGTGCCACTGAATAATGCCGCATGATCAATTAGCCGAATTGAGCTTTCACTCACACCCCCCATGACGACATCATCCACAGCCCCCCAAGTTTCTTTCACGTCATCTGAGGGATTTTTGAAATCAAAAATGAGTTGTTTTCCAGGTTCGAGATGATTAGCGGCGACTTGGACTAAATTCTTAATCCCTTGATAGTCTACAATTTCGGGACTATCAACCACTTCTGGCATATAGAATTTGATGCCTTGATAATATTTTTCCCGGCTTGGCGTATCTCCTTCCACAGGTTGCACCCGAACACCTGTGCAACAAATAACGGCGGAGATACCCTCCATCATGGCAGGGGTTAAGGTTTCGGGGATCGTGATATCGGCTTCAAATAGTTCCACCTCATCTCCCAGCATTTCTCGCCCTCGCTGAGTATCTCTGACTAATGCGCGTACCGGATAATTTCGTTCCCTCAGACGCCGCACAACTCGCTTCCCGACGCCACCTGTTGCACCAGCTACCAGTATCTTACCCAATCGTTTTCCTCCACTTTGGCTTGGTTTATGATGTTGTGTATTACCTGAAAATAAGCGTTTTAAACAGCTAATAAAAGGGATAACCTCAAAGTAAGCTAAGGTTTTGACAAATCGACCAGCATCCCATTGGGAGCGATTATTCTGGGTCATTATCCCCTCCTATACTATTTATTTTTTTCAGTGTACCGAATTTGGCAAGGGGGATGAATCCGCTATAGAAATTGCAGATCTTCTTGTGGTGTAACACAGATTAGGTGTAGGCGGACACCAACGTGATTGTAGGGGCGGGTTTAGGAATTCAATGTGGCTGATTGAATCGGGCGCACGCCATGGGCCCCTACAATTTCTGGGAATCGGGCGCACGCCATGGGCCCCTACAATTTCTGGATCTACTTACGATTCAATCACTGGCGGTAATAGCTCAGAAACTGTAATCGTACAACTGGGAAATTGCAACGGCGAAACACTCGCATCTTCTGCCAGAATTACTTCACTTTGATAACCGTCTGGAGTGGGTTGACGAAAAACGTGCAGTTGTCGATGGTTAAGATCAAGTACCCAATAGTCAGCAATTCCCGATTGGGCATAATCCCTCGCTTTTATTTGACAATCGATTTGCAGGTTAGTATCTGCTACTTCGATAATCAGATAAATATCGGATGCTAAGGGATGATGGTCAGCATAGTCTAGGGGATCGACTCTGACGAGAGCAACATTGGGTTCGGGTTCCGAGCGATCATTTAATTGAATCGGAAGTTGCTTCTGGATCAGCACTTGCTCTGTCAAACGGTGACTAAATACCCGATCCGTGCGTCTAATTGACGCCGCATGAGGACTTCCTTGGGGACTCATTTTTTTAATAATCTGTCCTGCAATTAATTCAACCGATTCATCGGGTTGCAAAATGCCCACTTCAGCCATTCGATGGTACTCTTCAATAGTCCACAAGCGCAGTTTGACGGGGGGTTGAGTTTTCGGCATAACTTTTATTGCTGAGATTGACCCATGGTTATCAATAATTTGAGGATTCATCGTTTATTGTACTCACTTCTCTCCCAGCCAGCCATATCGTTTACTGTGTCTTGATGGATACTTGGTATTGAGCTTCTCGAAATACTCATCGGTCACGGTTTCAGTTCTAGAGTTGACAATCACGGATTTTCCGGTAGTTTAGTATAAAATGCTCGAATCTGGACTTGTGCGCCCTAAGCTGCATCCAGAATAATGTTTAAGCTGAATAGGTTTAGCTGTGAGTTCTAAGAATTTACCGGAAACCACTGCCTACGTTCGGATTACCCAGCACTCTTGGCAACGGGGCAAAATCGAGGGAGAAGTTCAAGCGGCTGCTTATGAGTGGCAGTTTCAATGGCGTTTCCGTCAAGGTCAGTTAGTCGTCAGACCTGCTTTGGGACGTGCTTTAATTCAAGAACCACTGGGTCGATTTTTAGAACGTTGCGATTACCAGTTGGAACCAGGAGGAGATTATGCGTTTACTATTCGGGCGGAATTATAGCGCTACGCGCTGGGCAATGGGCAATGGGCAACACCTCGGCTTCGTTCGGTGTTTCATAGGCAATAGTGAAGAAAAACGCTTACCTTACAAGGGATTGAGTGATTGGATTTTTTCTTCATTTGTCCTAACTAGAATGCGTAGTGCTATATAAGAGTGTTGAGGGTTGACCCTTCACAGCTTTCGAGGAAACATGGTTTGTAGGGGCGGGTTTAGGGACTTTGGTGTCGCTATTGATGATAACCTTTGTTCAAAACCCGCCCTGACCTAATTTTTTGGTCTGAGTTTGTAGGGGCGGGTTTAGGGATTTTGGTATCGCTATTGATGATAACCTTTGTTCAAAACCCGCCCTGACCTAATTTTTTGGTCTGAGTTTGTAGGGGCGGGTTTAGGGATTTTGGTATCGCTATTGATGATAATGTTTGTTCAAAACCCACCCTGACCTAATTTTTTGGTCTGAGTTTGTAGGGGCGGGTTTAGGGACTCTGGTATCGCTATTGATGATAACGTTTGTTCAAAACCCGCCCTGACTAATTTTTAGATCTGAGTTTGTAAATAACGCTCAATCAACAAGATAGCGACAATATCATCAATCGGTCGAGGCGGCTGGCGCATCCCTGGGGGAATCAGGCGTTGGAGTCCCTTGGGGGGATACATTTGCCAATAGCGATCGCGTGCTTCTAATGTACTATAACGTTCATCGACTAAGACAATGGGAACCGTGGCGGAAATGGCTTCACGAATTTTCCCTTGCCATTGCTTCGAGGTGGTTTGGTTCCCCATGACAATTGTCTCAATGGAAAACTGCTGAGATAACTTTTTAATGGTTGCGATCGCCTGATCGGATGGTATCACTTGATGATAGGAAATCTCTTGGTCTTTGCCTTTCACGGCTAAACCACATTTATCTCGTCCTGGGTCAAACCCTAATATCATAATTAGTCATTGGTCATTTGTCATTTGTCATTTGTCTGTCCTATCACATTGAGGTTCGATATTTTTCCAATAATTCTGGCAGGTAATCATACCCATCTACCCCAATTAAAGGAATAATTTTTGACCGTTGCTGCTGGAGGATTTCTTGGAATATTTTTCCTCCCAATTGCCCTTGCAAAATCGTCAGTAATCCCACGGCTTTGCGCCAGTCTTCTGTACCAATCTGCTCCAATAAATATCCGCCCAAGCTGCCTGTGTAAATCGTTTTAATCCAGTTTTGTAACTGATAGTAGGCTTGCGCCAAGTACGCTAAATTAAGTCCCTGCAAATACAAATCCCCAGAAAATTGCGCCGCTTGCCACCCTTGTTCTAAATAAGTAATTGCCTCTTGGGGTTGTTGCATAACCACATAAGCAATCCCCAAACTACATAAACACAGGGCTTGACTTTGGCGATCGCCTAATCGTTCTAATAATTGCCGCCCTTGTTGCAGGTACATGATGGCGCTTTCGTAGACATCAGGATCAAGGGCTTGCTGTTGGGCTTGAAAGACCTCACTATAGCCTAAATTCGCTAAGGCGTTGGCTTCGCCTAATTTATCCCCGGCTTGCCGTGCTAAGATTAATGCCCGTTGGCTATAATTAATTGCCTCGGTATAATTTTTCTGTGCCACACAGATTCGGCTTAAATGATTGTAATTAGCAATCTCACACACGCGATCGCTCGCTGAACGGGCAATCTCTAAGGCTTGTTCATGGAATTGTATCGCCCGATCATATCGACCTTGCGCCCGTTGAGAATAACCTAATAAGGTGAGAATTCGGGCTTTCTCTTCGGTTCCCTCGACACGCCGCAACGGTTCATCCAGGTAATCCATCGCATTCCGTAGATAATTCCCACTTAAGGAGGCAAAAACACCGCCATATAAAGGAAAATATTCCCGTTGGGCAAAGGTGCGGAGAATTTGCAACGTCGCCTGAAAACAACTATCCACCAAACGTTCTCGTTGGGGAACCGTTGCTTGATTTAAGGCAAGGGCAATTTGTGACCAGATTACCGCAAATACAATAAACGTAGAAATCGAGAGTCTCGCCCCCATTTTGGAGTTATAGACTCGTTGATCAAACCACTGAACTAACCGACGTTGTAACCATTGCAGAACAACGGTTAATTCCACCCAAGTATCCAGTTCTAACGTTGGCTGTTGGCGAATCCATTCATCGAGGGGTTGATTATACGCCAGCGCTTGAAACAATGACTTAGGTAGAGGACGATTCACCTTTTTTGCCCAGAGTCCCCAAGGTCCCCGTTGTTCAGCGAGTTCCTCAAATCCCAGGGAACCCTGACTTTGCTCATAAATCCAGCTTACTAAATCGCTTTCCAAATTGCCCCAAGCGGCTAACCCCCCAGTAATTCCTTGGGCTAGCTGTTCAAGTTCCCTGGCGCGATCGCTGTCAGAACTAGCGGATGCTTCCTGCTGAAGGGTTTTGGCTAATTGAGCCAACTGAGAGAGATTCAGGACAGGTTCTCGATTCGGATCAATCGCCCGTAACCAAGCGCTCAACCGTTCACTCTGATCAGCTTGGGTAATTCCCTGGATAGCCGTTGCGATCGCCGCAGACACCTGATTCTCCTGCTGTACCCGTTCCCATTCACTGCTAATCATATTCAGCGCCCGCTGCGCCCGTATCGCTTTAGCCTGTTTGAGTTCACTCGCCGGATTATCGATTTGTTCCTGAGTGCTGCTGTGGCGTTCATCCAGACAGCGTTCAAACATTTCCCCGGTTCCACTACTGACGCCTGACGCCAGCGTTTGGTAAACCTGTCGCTTGGATCGGATTTTTCCTTTCAGCGTCGCGGCGACAATTTCATCAATCAGTTGGAAACAGCGATCGCGTAATGATAAAGAGTCTGTCATAAAAGGAAGCAGAAGGCAGAGGACTTTTATGCAGAGGACAGAACGCCCAAGACTGCACTTGATTTATGGTATCTGCTTTTTCGCCCATTGTTAATGGGTGGGTATTGGAAGTCAAGCTGCGCTTGATATCTACTCTTACCAGGACTTCCCCCCTATTTTTCAGACTTCTACTATAATTAACGAATAGATTTAATATCTAAATTTAAACAGAGTGAGGTTCAGGTGAAATTGTTAATCCATCAGAAAACATTAGCCAGAAAAATCTAAAACATATCAGTAAGCACTTGCCAAACTTCCAAAGTTATGATCCTTCTATAACTTTTGATGATGTTCTCCAGCTTGGTCAGCAAATTGCGAGTCGTCCAGACAACTTAATTGGCAATCCGGGAGACAGAGAAATTTTTGAACAAGATGTAAATTTAGGAGGACAGCAAATTAGAGTTCGAGTTGTTCTCAATTCTTTAGGTCGGTTACGTTCTGTACATATTAGGGATAGGTAAAAACGATGAAAATTGAATGGAAACTCGATGAAGAAGGCGGCATCGATCCCATAGATCCAGTGGGCGATATTGTAATTAGCGATGGCGATCGAACAATTCAAGAAGAATCAACTTATTTAGATTCTTGGTTCGACGCCTTAATCACTGGAGCCAAAAATATAACATCAGTCAACAGTTTAGTAATTGACATAGCAGAAGAACCCCATGCATTGAGACTTACACAGGTATTGCAAGGACTGCAAATTTCTTATAAGGATAAAACAATCTGGGTAGCCGAATTGGATGAATTTATCAAAACCTTAAAGCAGTCAGCAACAAGTTTTATCTTGAAGTTTAACAAAAAAGAAATGGACAAAAATGAATTACTTGATAAAATTCGAGATTTTGTTGATTTTAAACAGAAACAGATTTGCTAAAAAAGCTTGTAGTTGCGCTTTAGCGCCATAAACGTTCACCGCCCGTCGTACAACCTAGTTTGTAGTTGCGCTTTAGCGCCATAAACATTCGCCGCCCGTCGTACAACCTAGTTTGTAGTTGCGCTTTAGCGCCATAAACATTCGCCGCCCGTCGTACAACCTAGTTTGTAGTTGCGCTTTAGCGCCATAAACATTCGCCGCCCGTCGTACAACCTAGTTTGTAGTT
>NZ_JAVJUO010000198.1:0-11372 GCF_040220555.1 Coleofasciculus sp. C1-SOL-03 | reverse complement strand
TAGAGTTTCCCCGATTGTTCGCACAGGTACTCTAAAATGGCTTTTGTTTCCTTGTCTGGGTGTAGCAGCATTTGCTGTACTCCCCTAGGCTTTTTGGGTTTAACCATTGCTCGACCTCACAATGCACTTACTTAATCCAGTCTACTGTATGTATTGCTATTCGACAGGACGAATCTATGAAGAATGAGAAAATCTTTTTAAGGGTTACTAAATACGAAAAGAACCAACTCAAGCAAGAGGCGGCTAAAAGAGGGATGACTCAATCTGAGTTAATCAGGAGTTTTATCGCTCAATTGCGCGGCGTAGTTTGGGAATCTCCTTACCTCCGATTCCCCCGCCTTATATCCCGTCGCTAAAAGCGAAGGTTTTACGGCGGATCAAGATAAAAGTGGTCACTGGGGGAAAAAATCTAACTTTCACCTCTTCTAATAATAACTTTCCCTGCCGTTCTAGTTGTTGGTCACAGGGAGTTCCCAGATAAATACCCCAGCCAGTGGTCATCAGCTTTTGCGCTTCCTTGAGACTTTCTCGCTGTTTTTGCTGTCCTCGTCCTGTTGGGTCAATATGATGGCAGTAGTCTTTAAACCGATCTAATCGTCCTACCTCTAGATGTTGGTTTTCTGAGTATTCGTAAAGCAGATACCAGGCAATGTCATGGTAAAACAGTTGTAAGGGATAAACCTGGATATAGCCCGTTCGTTGTCTATAGGGTTCGCTATGGCGGTAAAGTTCGACTAACTGACCTTTGGCGATCGCGACTTCTAATGCATCCAAGCAATGAAATAAGGTGTGGCGGTTCTTGCCTTTGGCTTGCATTTGCTGGGGGTCAGTGTAGATTATCGGACGATTCAGATAGGCACGCACCGGGTAAGAGAAGTCGCCGTTACTGTCTAAATCTAATCCCCGCAATCGCTTCTCTAGAATCTGATAAATTTCGCGGATTGTGGGGTCACCTTGGTAAGTTGCTTGGGAATGTAGGGCGTTGAATGCTACTTTTAGTTCCTCCCAACTCATGACGCCAGTTCCCAGGTAATATCCCCAACGATACATGCGGCGGTCGAGAATGCCAAACTCTCGTAGGGTTTCTAAGTCTTTGCGGAGAGTGCCAATAGAGGGATAGTTGTCAGGGAAGGTGATACCGAGGGATTGGGCAAATTCCCGTTCCTTCTTTTGCAGAGGTTCTAAGGCATTGTGATGCTGACCCTTTTTGGGTCGGTCTAAAGGGTTGCAACAGCCGATGCCGGGGTGATTGATCAAGGTGGCGATTAGTAGCAAAATTCGCTCGAACGAGAGGCGATCGGCGTAGGGGTGGAGTTGAGGTTTCTTAGGCATAGCTATCTAAGATAATCCAACTCGATGTTAACAGGCAAGAGGAAAGAAACTACTATTGAACCTAAAAAAATAGACGGACAAGGATTTTATAAGCGTTAATGTACGGGGATTTTGCTTGACATTGTAATCAAAGTTTGAATAGTGTCTTTTTGTGGTTTTTTCTGGGATTTGAAGTTAGGCTAATTTTTATCAATCGTAGAAATCAACAGGGAAACGCGATCCCGTACAGGTTTTTCATCTCTTAAACTAACCTTAAACCAATCTTCACATTAAGCTAATGACACCTTCAGTTATAACCACAGGATTAATTTTGGCACTGATCACCGTGCAGTGTCATTCACCAGGAAATCCACCAGTTTCTCCCACCGAAGAGGCAGTGAATCCTATGTCCCTATCTGAATCTCCAGTAACAAGTCAACAGGATAACGCTGTCGAATCACCATCACCAAAACCAACAGAAACAGTCAGCCCAAATGGAGAAGAAAATCTGCCGGGATGCGTGAATTGGAACTGCAATTGCAGTGACTTCACTACACAAAAGGAAGCCCAAAGGGTGCTGGACGAGTTCCCGGACGATCCTCATGGGTTGGATAAGAACAATGATGGAGTAGCTTGTGAGAGTTTGCCGTAATTGTTCATTGGTCATTTTTTAGTTTATCACTCAAACATCCTCCAGTAAAATTTGTTACTGCATTAATCATGTATATTTCACCTCGCGCAGCCAGAGTGCGTAATAGTCTGGTGTCTCTATTCAATGGTGGTATTACCTTGATTCTTTTGTTGATTGCGCCATTAGGGTTGGCAGCAGTAATTGTAAATACACTGCTGGTTATGAGTTTATCTTACATAATCGCATATTTGGCAGACCGCGTGATTGTATGGCTGCTGCCTGTATCCCAAACTGAGTTATTTTCTGAAATTTCTTCCCAGTCGGGGAGTTTGCGTCGCCAACGGCAACAATCAAATGTTGAGTATTCGTCACATTGGTATCAATGAAAACTTTATACGTCTCCCAACAGGGTTGTTATATTTCCCTTAACGGTGAAATGCTTTTGGTTAAACAAGGCGACACTATTCATGCCCAAGTGCAATTACCTTTAACAGAACAGATTCTTTTATAGAGAACTCGCCGCCCTCCAGGGAATCCAGTTAATGCAATGCTAAGTTTTGGTTATCAAATTTTGTGGAATCATTTACTGGCACTAATTGAGCTTCAGGGGCTTGATCCCTATCAGGCATCTCTACATCAGGGGCATGAACGTCATGCGGCGTTGGCGTCGGATTTAATTGAAGAATTTCGCGCCCCTTTGGTTGATGCTTTAGTAATGTGGCTAGTTAATCGACATATCATCAATGAATTGCAAGATTTTTTCTATAAAGATGGGGGGTGTTATCTCAATGAATCTGGGCGTAAGAAGTTTCTCCATGCATTTGTACAGCGAATGGAGGAGGAAATTCAAGATGAGGCAGGGGGTAAGCACCCAAAATGGGACTTGCTTAATCAGCAAGTCAAAGCTTATAAGCAGTTTGTTTATAATCCTAGCCAGGGATATCACCCCTATCAAAATCGATAGAGAATGCTTTTGTATGTAGTAGCCTATGACATTCCTGATGACAAACGCCGGAAAAAGGTATCCGATTTATTGGAAGGGTATGGTCGGCGAGTGCAGTATTCGGTGTTTGAGTGCCAACTTTGTAGGTCGAAATTTGATGAATTGCGGTCTAGACTGCAAAAACGGGTCAAGTTATCGGAAGATAGCATTAGATTTTATCCTTTGTCGCGGCACACTCTGGAGCAGGTAGAAACGTGGGGTATTGGTTCACCTGTCCCAAAGCCAACTGGAAGTACAATTATTTAATTTGGCGAAGGTCAGGTAAAATGCCGGAAAATCCTATTGTTTCGTTCTGAACCTCGCTGCCTTGTCCTGTAAGGGTTTGAGCAATTTTCGCGGCAAGATTTTTGGGATTTTGGCAAGTGTTGGCGCTGAACCTCGCTAACCGCCTCTGGAATTCAGGCAGGGCAAGGGGTTAAAATCAAGGGGTCCCCACTCGCTGGGGAAATCAGTTGAATGGAAACACTATAGTAAGCGAAACCGTACCCGCGTTGACAGGTGAGTCCCCACTCGCTGGGGAAATCAGTTGAATGGAAACTTGCAGGGAGCAAAACCCCAACAGAAAGGACTTGAATGTCCCCACTCGCTGGGGAAATCAGTTGAATGGAAACTAATACAGCGACGCCAGAGCTTATAAAATCGATCATGTCCCCACTCGCTGGGGAAATCAGTTGAATGGAAACGGTCTTGAATCCCTTGCCTAGCAAGCGTTTCACAAGGGTCCCCACTCGCTGGGGAAATCAGTTGAATGGAAACACCAATTGCGGCAAAGGGATAGATGACCCCAAGGGATGGTCCCCACTCGCTGGGGAAATCAGTTGAATGGAAACAAGAATTGACCTACCGACCGTGCTTGGATCATTGCGGTCCCCACTCGCTGGGGAAATCAGTTGAATGGAAACATTTGAGCATTGTGAAGTTTATCCTCCGCCTGAAAGTTGTCCCCACTCGCTGGGGAAATCAGTTGAATGGAAACTAGAATTCAACATTGTCTGACGTGCCGTGTGAGGTCCCCACTCGCTGGGGAAATCAGTTGAATGGAAACCGTGATCTGTTCGTTGATTGATGCTGCATTCTGGCTGAGTCCCCACTCGCTGGGGAAATCAGTTGAATGGAAACACCTTATCGGGGTAGATGACTGCAATCATTTTGCCGTCCCCACTCGCTGGGGAAATCAGTTGAATGGAAACCAGAGCCGTTTCTAGGTAGCTCTTGAAAGAGTCATCGTCCCCACTCGCTGGGGAAATCAGTTGAATGGAAACTTCCTGAGAGTGAACTGGCGCGACGAAAATTAAGCTGAGTCCCCACTCGCTGGGGAAATCAGTTGAATGGAAACTCACAAGATCACAGTAACTTTGAGCGAGTAAAATTGAGTCCCCACTCGCTGGGGAAATCAGTTCAAACTGGAAGCATAAGTTGTCCGTTTTCTTTGGCTGTAACCCTCATTCCCTCGTAGGAGGGAGGGAGAGCGACAATCGGACTTGGGTAGAACCATAAAGTGTCCCGCCAGTTGTAAAAATCTGATGTAGCCATAAGTGTATTGACTACAAGGTTTTTGGAGTTCAACCCTTTCAATCAGAGTGCGATCGCGTTGAGGAGCCATCAGGTGAACAAACCCAAAAGATAGTAACTCGAATCGATCCAGGCAAACTATTCACAACGTTGACATCCTCCCAGCGCTAAAAGCGCGGGATTCCTAAACCTCACGATTTAGGTTTCTGCTTCATTGCAACCGCCCTTAAACCCGAAGATTCTTAGGTCTTATGTTCGCTCCACAGACTAGCCCCGCAAGCCCTGCGGTTATACATACGTGTCGAAATTCAGCCCAGAATTTCTTTAGTGCAGCGCGGCAGAAATAACTAACCAGTTAACAAGCTCCCTAAAAGCAACTACCATAAGCCTCATAGCCTTCTGCCCTCTGCCTTCGGACTTCTGCCTTCTTGTATTAGCTTTGATTCTAGGGGTGGACTTATTTGTACCATTGCCCTGTCCTCTTTTCCCGGATACCATTGATCAACTACAACCAACGTTGCTCCGTACAGCTTACAGCCTACGATGACATTTAATTTGTCAAGACGACACTAATCTGACAACGATGACAAATAATTAGTCAATCGACACTTTGAGTTTTTTGTAATCAAAGCCCGTGACGAGGATTGAACTCGTGACCTCACCCTTACCAAGGGTGTGCTCTACCACTGAGCTACACGGGCATACATCTATAATAGACGCTTCTAACCACACACCCTCTAACCATTAGAGCGATGTGATGGGCCGGGTTGGATTTGAACCAACGTAGGCATAGCCAGCGGATTTACAGTCCGCCCCCATTAACCACTCGGGCACCGACCCATTTCGTTCACAGTTATCAATACTAGCACAACTTTTAATTTGTGTTCAAGTTTTTTTTGGCGACTTCCTCATCTCCCCATCTGGAGGAGCTGGGTTCGGAGCAGGGGAAGCTGGGGGAGCATGTAGAGACGTAGCATGCTACGTCTGGGAAGCATGTAGAGACGTAGCATGCTACGTCTGGGAAGCTGGTAGAGACGTGCTTTTGAAACTGTTGCCTGTTACATGCCAAAATCCTTGGGATTATCGGGCTTCGTTAAATCCAACGTCATTACCTGATTCAGCAAGGCTTGATTAGAATCTAAAACCGTCAATAATTGTTGAAAGGGTACATTCATTTTTTGCTCCAAAATTTTCAAATTTAAGACCACTTGTCGGGCTTTCTCTTCCGATAAACTGAACTTTCCCATAACCTGCTGTACTTCTTCCTGAGAAATCCGGACAGTCATCTGGGTAAACTCAGATAGGCGAGGCGGAATTTTATTGATGTTGTCCGCCTTATCGCCATGATTATAGAAATGAATCCCTTGACGGTCTACAAAGAAATCGGCAAACGGTTTTAATCCTTCGTCGAGAACCATTTGCGCGGCTTGAATTGCCTCGGGTAGTGCCCTGCCCAAGCCCACATATACTATAAACCAAGCCAGAATATGATGCTTCGCGCCCAGGGATTCCTCTAAACGTTGAGCCACTTGGATCAAGAAATTCCTGGCGACTTGCGCTCGCAAGGATTCAGGTTGTTCGCTAGGAATGTCATAGAGCGCGTTTTTAAGGAGTTGATTGAGACGGGGTTGATTTTGGTTGAGTGTAGCCTCAACCACAGCGGAAACTAAGTGAGTGTTATTCGCATTAGAGGGTTGAGAATCCATGGGATAACTCTTTCTCCTAAATTAAGTTCAAAAATAGCCAAGTAACCACAAAGATTGTACATGGTTCATGGTTCATGGTTCATGGTTCATGGTATTCCTTCAACAAAACCAGCTCTTTTCTATCATAGAGGAATGTAAAAACACCAGAGGTAGGATGCCAAAAATCTGACGCATAGTGTAATGTACGATTCCTTTACTTAACGCTAATGTTTGCCAGAAGCATTGACGTTACCACTAACGAGCGAGTTTCTACCCGGTTAATCTTAAGCAGGCGCGATCGCAGATGTCCTCATCCTTCCCCAGGCAGAGGATATAAGGAAGGAATAACTCATGAGAGGATATCCTATCCAGTCAAATGACCAATGACCAATCTAACGAAATAATTCAGCAAAAAAGCGATTCATTGCCGCCCAAGAGCGCTGATCAGCCTTCTCATTGTAGGCAACTCCCGTTGAGGGATCATTCCCAGCGTTGGGATTAGTAAAGCTGTGAACAGCATTACCATACATAACCATTTGCCAGTCTACATTGGCATAATTCATTTCTCGTTTAAAAGCATCAACTTGCTCATCGGGGACTAAGGGATCAGCTGCACCATGCAACACTAGCACTCTACCTTTAATCGCCTGAGCATCTGCGGGATTGGGTGTATCTAAATTCCCATGGAAGCTAACAACCCCAGCCACTGACGCACCACTGCGGGCTAATTCTAATACTGTACCTCCTCCAAAACAATAACCGATCGCGGCAACTTGATTCCCATCCGTCAAGGGGTATTGTTGCAGTACCCGTAATCCAGCCTGGGCGCGATCGCGCATTAATTGGCGATTGGATCGATAGATACTCGCTTGGGCGGCGGCGGCTTCGTTCGTTGTAGGTCGAATTCCCTGACCATAAATATCAGCCGCAAAAGCCACATAACCCAATTCAGCAAGCTGTTTTGCCCGTTGCTTCTCGTAATCTCCCAATCCTTTCCAGGCGTGAACCACCATCACACCAGGGCGCTTTCCCTGAATCTCGTCATCGTAAGCCAGAAAGCCTTCGAGTACAGTATCATCGTGTTGGTATTCAATCACTTGAGTGCGGACTTCAGCAAGGGCGATCGCTGCACTGAGTAGCGTAAACAGGGGGGTGACGATCAGTGAGGCTAGTAGAGGTTTCATAACAGTTAGGATGAGTTATTTGGTTAGGATATCTCATCTGGATAGGATTCGGAAATAGCAGATAAGCTGTCACGCATTTAAATTGGGAATGGGTAGCGAGCAAGATGCTCGCACTACCAGGATTGCGTCATTATTGACATTAAGGTTTAAATGCCAAACCGCTTAAGCTGTTCGGCATTTAGATTGGGATACCTAAATTCCAAAACCTTTACTTTTCCCTATTCCCTGTTCCCTGTTCCCTCTCCCCACCACAAAACTTATTCAGCAGCCCCTACTGATCAAGGGTTTTGGTGATTCCAAAATGCAGGCTGGAGCGTGCCATTGAGCTTAACCTTCTGCTTTCCCGTTTTCAGCAACGTCCACCTCAAGATTTTGTAGTTCTCCCGCTTTGGGGACATCTGCTTTCATTTTCAGTTCACCTAAATTTATCACATTTACGCTAACTTCTAACGATACGTTTTCCGTCGGAATATCTTTTTCAATAACCCGTTTGCTAGCAATTTTCATCACATTAACAGCGCGATCAACTGCTGCTGTTATTGCCTCCTCAGACAGTTCTGACGCTTTATCTTGAGTCGCATTAGCTACCTGCTCTTTAACCTGTTGTCCTTTTTCTTCTAGTGTATTAGTGACTTGATTCACTACATTTTTACCTTTATCTTGAATAGTTTGCCAATCCATACCTATCTCTTTAGCGTGGTCAAAGTATTGAGTCTAGTATAAGCCTTTTACTTCTGTTCTCCCTCATCCTAGAGTTATATTATCTGTCCTGCTAGAATTCAGACGCACCATGACACGTCTCTATGTACGTCGGACGAAATTAGAGTTGATGGTTGAGATTGGGACGAAACGGGAAACAAGATGCGGATATCCCCTGGAACACATTAAATTAAAAAACGTCTATGTTTCCTGATGATTGAGTGGAAAATATTCCAGAATGCTAACCAAGTCAAAACTTGCTAACTATACTCTTTTCCTATTTATCACCCTAATTGGCTACACCAGCTTTATCGTTAAATCGCGACCCAGTTTCGGACAAATAGAGGCAGAACGGGTAGAGCAAAACGAGCAAAAAAATCAATCAACCCCAACCCAATTTTTGGTTGAATCTCTGGACTTTGCTCAAGGTGCGCCACCCGCTAACCTAAATGCATCAGCTATTCCCGAAGCGGTGAAAATCGTTTCCGACGGCACACAACTGCAATGGGAATGGCAGGGAGAGACGTATAGCATTAACGTTAATGAGCTAAACGTGCGGCTGATGGATAGCGTCGATCCGGCAACCTACAATCCGACTGAAAAAGTAATGACGGGTCAACGTTTTGTCAGAGATAGCATTAGCGTTGACCCAGAAACAGGCAATATTGCCGTTGGCGTAGTTCTCGATTATTTTGCGGCGACGAATTTTAGTGCCGTTTTTATTATCGACCCTCAACCGGGTGCTTACGCCATCTATCGAGTTCAGGTTCCAGGTTCTCAACCTTTACCTGACGAATTTTCTACCTATTCGTTGGACACAATTGACTATGTGGGGTTCTTGGATGGGGACTTATTAATCAAGCATGGCGATGCATCGGGGACAACAGCACTATTGGTTTTCACACCGGGCAATACCCCAGCGATGGACTATGCAGGGTGTGTTGATCTAGAGAGGGGCGAAAGCCATAGCGTGTGTCCGAGAAACGAATAGGGGATTCTGGTGACTGGAAGTCACAGCTACACAAACAAAGTCCGCCTGCGCGGACTGGGTTATAAAGGGGGTAGTCAACCCTCGCACGAGATCAACATTACACTTTCCGTTGCCCCTTTTTAACCGCTTTTATCCCCAAAACGCCGAATAGCAACACACCAACGACAGAACCCGGTTCAGAAACAGCAGCCGCCTGAGTTGTCAAGGTAACATTAGGTTATCATTAGTCAAGAAATTCCAATCAAAACTTAAAACATCTCCAGCTTGGGCGCTAAAGGTTTGTTTGAGGGCAGAACCTTCAAAGGGAAAGGTGAAAAAGCCGTTAGAACCGGGAAGACTGCCGAGGGGTAAGCCGAGGAAATCTTCTAAACCTCCTGGAGTGCCGACGGTGGCGGGTTCGTTTCCAGAGAAATTGAATGTACCCGTAGGTTGAGGAGAATCATCGGGAAATGTGGATGAGGCGGTGGTTAATAACGCTTGAGAGTTGCCTTGAGTCGGAGTAGCGTTAAATGCGTCGGTTTGGGTACTGACATCACCAACCGTCATCCAGTCAGTTAAGTTATCCTCAAAACCACCATTGAGGATAGCAGCCTGGGAGGGGGTAGTGAGGGCGAGGCTGCTGAAACTGAGTAAGATAGCTAAACTTGCGGTTTTTTGCTGAAGGAAAGTAGAAATAGACATAATCTTCCTGGGTGGGTACAAAACGAAAGTTGAGAACAAGGGTTTAAAGAGGGGGCTTACCTGAGTGGATGGGTGCGGTATGCCCCCGGTAGAGACCAAACATGGACGGTCTGTTTAGAAAGCGAAGTTACTGGCAGCGCTTAAGTCAGCAGCCGCAGCATTTTCGACTAAAATGAAGGGTCGGAAGATGCCTCGACCATCGGGTCCATCGGAATCGATTTGGACAACGCTATTAGAACCCATTTCCACGACTTGAACGTAGCCATCGGCGAGTGCGTCTGAACCGTCGTAGCCGAAGCTATCGAGGACTCCGGTGAGAACGATTTGGTCGTTACCGATTTCAAAGTCGGTGATGGTGTCGCCAGCATCGCGGATGCTGTTGTAGACGAATTGGTCGCTACCCGCTTCGCCTGTGAGGATATCGGCACCGAAGCCACCCGTTAGGCTGTCGCTTCCAGAGGTTCCGGTTAATTCATCGCGTCCAGGTGTGCCGGAAACTTCGTTGAACTCTACAACGTTTGTCTCTGTCCGCTGAATTTATGAGTTATGAACATAGCTTTTGGCATCTAATATGAGAAAAATTATAAATTCTTATAAAAATAGGATTGTTCAACAAAAAAAAGGGGACTAAATTGCCCCCTTATCCTTCAGTGCGGAAATCCTCAAACTACATCGAATGGGTTAACTGTGCATGAGTCACCCAAGTCCCATGAAACCCATAAGGAACACGTTGAGGCATCAATACCCGCGCCACAGGTTCAGCCGTCAAGTCTTGGGCATTCAGCACCACCAGTTCAGAGGTGTCTGAGTTCTCATCGTGGACAAACGTGACTAACCAGCCATCATCTTCAGCCGTTCCATTGGGACGCGGCGCAAATACTGCCTCACCGCCATAACGTCCCGCCCCATAGTTGTGAACTTGGGATGTGCCATCGTTTGTCTCGTGGGACTCCGGGTTCAGCGAAGCAACCCGGAGGGGGATAGAGGTCAAACCGCGCCGCTCGATGCGGTTAGGTTTGACAATCCAACTGTTGATACCAGTCCGGTATTTCGCTGCAACAATTGGGCTTTTTTGGCGGCGAATCTTCCTAGTCGCTTCCAGTTGGCATCACTCACCGAAACTTGTGTCTTGGTGTCACCGGAAACGTAACCGTAATAGGTGATTCCAGCTTTAACTGCTTTGACGTAATCACCTTTCCTGAACCCGTGTCGGGTAACTGTGCCGCCATAGCCGCGTCGTTTTCCTCCCTTGCTGGGAATCATTAGGTGTAGCTGACGACGGCAGATTGGGGGACGCCTGATTACCGCGAATTGGCATGGAGTAACAGTTATCCCCCCCAGGAATGTGCCGCTTCTGCCTTTGATCTGGCGATATCGAATGAACCGGGACGCGGCAAGGCAGATACCATCAACGGCATGGGCTGCGGGTGACTCTTCAGCCTTATTCTTGGCTTTGGGTAAACCCAGGTACTTCCTTAAGTTGGAGGTATGCCATCCTTCTTGAGTGTGGACGGTGTAACCTGCTTGGTGTAGCTGTTCAATCTGCCAATAGTTTGGGTCGGCGGGAGATATTGCTACCTCCCGTCTCCCTTTCAAAACCGTGCGTGACAGTTTCCCGTCACACGGCTCCTCAGTGACTTGACCCTTGTTATGGGCACCTCTTCCCTCGTTTGGG
>NZ_JAVJUO010000197.1:0-52610 GCF_040220555.1 Coleofasciculus sp. C1-SOL-03 | reverse complement strand
GCCTCTGTCGTATAAATGGGTAAAAATGTAAGAGCGATCGCAACACTGATTTCACGGATTTATAGAAACGTTTTGGGTGGGGAGTTAGAGGTTAGTCACACTGATTTCACGGAGGCGTTAGTCCTCAATAGCCAGAAGATGTAAGACTTGTCGGGAAATTATTAAGTTCTCTGTGTCAATATGATCAGCCGATCAGATATTCAAGAGTGCGATCGCGCCTTGGCTGCACTCCATCGGATAACAAGACTAACTTTAATCCTGTGTCCCCTCTCTATTAACGCCTCAGTGCAATCAGTGCGACCAACAGTCCACCTCCCCACCCCTAACCTGCCAATCAATCAGAGAAATCTGTGTTCCACAATCCCCTAAGTCATCAAACCCCAACATAACTGCCGCGACGAATTTCCCTCAAACCATATAAAATAAACAGGATTCAAGAATAGTCACGCAATCACCGACACTTATGCCTCGCCGCGACGATCTTCACAAAATCCTGATCTTGGGTTCTGGTCCCATTGTTATCGGACAAGCCTGTGAGTTTGACTACTCTGGCACTCAGGCGTGTAAAGCCCTCCAGCAGGAAGGCTATCAAGTGATACTGGTTAACTCCAATCCAGCCACAATCATGACCGACCCAGAAACCGCAGACCGCACCTACATTGAACCCCTGACTCCGGAAATTGTGGAGAAGGTGATTGCCAATGAACGACCAGACGCCCTATTGCCGACGATGGGGGGTCAGACGGGTTTGAATGTTGCCGTAACTCTGGCGAAAAACGGGGTTCTGGATAAATACGGCGTTGATCTGATTGGGGCTAAACTCGATGCCATCGAAATGGCAGAAGACCGCCAGCTTTTCAAAGAAGCCATGGGGCGTATCGGTATCCAAGTTTGTCCTTCAGGAATCGCCAGTACCCTGGATGAAGCCAAAGCCCTTGCCCAACGCATTGGCACCTACCCCCTAATTATTCGCCCAGCTTATACATTAGGCGGAACAGGCGGTGGTATTGCCTATAACCAGGAAGAATACGAAGAAATGGCGCAAGCTGGGTTAGACGCCTCCCCCGTGTCTCAAATCATCGTGGAACAGTCCCTCCTGGGATGGAAAGAATATGAGTTAGAGGTGATGCGGGATCTCGCCGATAACGTTGTCATTATCTGTTCCATCGAGAACCTTGACCCTATGGGCGTCCACACGGGGGACTCGATTACCGTCGCCCCCGCCCAAACCCTCACCGATAAGGAATATCAGCGACTCCGGGATTACTCGATTCAAATTATCCGGGAGATTGGCGTGGAAACCGGGGGATCAAATATTCAGTTTGCCATCAATCCCGTGTCTGGGGACGTGATTGTCATCGAAATGAACCCCCGTGTCTCCCGGAGTTCTGCCCTCGCCTCCAAAGCTACCGGGTTCCCGATCGCTAAATTTGCAGCGAAGTTGGCGGTAGGGTATACCTTGGATGAGATTCCCAACGACATTACTCAGAAAACCCCCGCCTCCTTTGAACCCACGATCGATTATGTGGTGACCAAAATTCCCCGGTTTACCTTTGAAAAATTCCCCAACGCCCAACCCGTACTCACCACCCAGATGAAGTCCGTGGGGGAAGCCATGGCAATTGGGCGCACGTTCCAAGAATCCTGCCAAAAAGCCCTGCGTTCTCTGGAAATCGGACGCTACGGGTGGGGATGCGATCGCGCCGAGAAACTCCCCTCCTTAGAACAAGTGCGGTCTGGCTTACGGACACCCAACCCTGACCGCATTTTTACCCTACGTCACGCTTTACAGTTGGGGATGACTGTCGAAGAAATTTATGAACTCACGGGGATTGATCCTTGGTTTCTAGATAAGTTTGCCGATTTACTCGAAACTGAAAAATTCCTCAAGCGCACTCCCTTAAAAAACTTGACAAAAGATGAGCTTTGGTATATAAAGCGTCAAGGCTATAGCGATCGCCAAATTGCCTTCGCCACCAAGACAACGGAAGATGAAGTGCGGACGTATCGCAAGCAACTGGGGGTTGTTGCCGTTTACAAAGTCGTGGATACCTGCGCCGCCGAATTTGAAGCATTGACCCCCTATTACTATTCCACCTACGAAGAAGAAACCGAAATTATCCCCTCTGATAAGCGCAAGGTGATGATTCTCGGTGGGGGACCCAACCGGATTGGACAGGGAATTGAGTTTGACTACTGTTGCTGTCATGCGGCTTATTCCCTCGCCAAAGAAGGGTTTGAGACGATTATGGTCAACTCCAACCCGGAAACCGTTTCCACAGACTACGACACCAGCGATCGCCTTTACTTTGAACCCCTGACGAAAGAAGACGTTCTCAATATCATTGAAACCGAGAAACCCGAAGGGATTATCATCCAGTTTGGCGGTCAAACCCCATTAAAACTCGCCGTTCCCCTGCAAGAGTTTCTCAACAATCCCGAAATCCCCACCTCCGTTCCCACCAAAATCTGGGGAACGTCTCCCGACTCCATTGATATTGCCGAAGATCGGGAACGCTTTGAACAAATCCTGCGCCAACTGGATATCAAACAGCCTCCCAACGGCATCGCCCGCAGTTATGAGGAGGCGTTGGACATTGCCAAGCGCATCGGTTACCCGGTGGTAGTGCGTCCCTCCTATGTCCTCGGTGGACGGGCAATGGAAATTGTCTATTCTGACCTGGAGTTGGAACGGTATATGACCTTTGCGGTGCAAGTGGAACCGGAACACCCGATTCTAATTGATAAGTTCTTGGAAAACGCGATTGAGGTGGATGTGGATGCGATCGCGGATCATAGGGGTCGGGTGGTAATTGGTGGCATTATGGAGCATATCGAACAAGCAGGGATTCACTCCGGGGACTCAGCCTGTTCGGTTCCGTTTATTTCCCTGAATCCCACGGCAATGGAAACGATTCGCACCAGTACCCATCAATTAGCGACAAAGCTGAAAGTCATCGGCTTGATGAATATCCAGTTTGCGGTGCAAGGGGAAACCGTGTACATCCTGGAAGCCAATCCCAGGGCGTCGCGTACTGTTCCTTATGTCTCCAAAGCCACTGGTGTCCCTCTAGCGGCTTTGGCGTCCCGGATTATGGCAGGAGAAACCCTAGACGCCCTGGGTTTAACCCGCGAACCGCAACTCCAGCACATTGCGGTTAAAGAAGCCGTCTTGCCCTTTGATAAATTCCCTGGTACTGATCTGATCCTCGGACCAGAAATGCGGTCTACAGGGGAAGTGATGGGGATTGATACGGACTTTGGTAAGGCATTTGCTAAGGCAGAATTAGCGGCGGGTCAGCGTTTACCCCTGTCGGGTACCGTTTTTGTCTCCACCAATAACCGGGATAAAGCCAATGTTGTCCCCGTGGTGCGAGACTTGATGGACTTGGGCTTTAATGTGATTGCCACCGAAGGAACCCGCCAAGCCCTGAAGGAACAGGGGTTGCAGGTCGATTTAATCCTGAAACTGCACCAAGGGCGTCCCCATGTCTTGGATGCGATTAAAAATAAGCAGATTCAGTTGATTATTAATACCCCAACCGGAGAAGATGCCCAAGCCGATGGTCGGTTAATTCGGCGTACCGCACTGGCGTACAAAATCCCAATTATTACCACGATTGCGGGTGCGAAGGCAACTGCTGGGGCAATTCGTTCATTGAAGTCTCAGCCTTTAGATGTGAAAGCATTGCAGGACTATATTTATGAGACTCAGTAAGCAGTGATCGATATCAACAATATCCAGTGATCAATAAACTGTCATTGGGCGTTGCAGATCACAAAATAACCGCCTAAAGTTCAATCCGGATTTGACGGCAATTGCCTCAATTCCAGCCAATCCCATGGACTTTAGGCGAAAACAGGGATGGTGTTCAGGGAGAATGTATTTGTATATACTTAAAAAAAAATAATCTGCTGCTAAATTCTTAATCAGATGCAACTTTATCTGGTTTAATATTACACTGAAAGAAAAATAGACGTAAAATTGGGGTAAGTTGGGGTGTAGAGAGTCAGAGATGGGCAAACTCCCGTTGTCCGAACGGACAGCATCAGTATCTCATACTGCCGTTTCCCGATAGTGATATCAAGTGGGTATGGAAATGTGACCTCGACACCAAACAGCAGAAGCAATCCTTAATCATTCCACCGTAGAATACAGTGTAAGTCATAAACGGCTGCCCCATCGGTCAAATCGCCCAACGTTAACGTTAATGAATAGTTAAGCAGATTGTGAATCGCGATGGCTGTATCGGTTTCTCAGGCGGCAACATGTTCCAACAGCACTCAACTTCCGGTGTCTTTGAAATCTCCTTCCATAACACCTGTTCCGGATACTCTGGTGATCACCTATCTCCAGATGACCGATCCAACTCAATTCCGTCCGGCGTATCTCAACTACCCGGATGGGATAAAAATGATGTGTATGGATACGCCTGATGTTGCCTTCTATCGGTTTCTGTACAGTACCGTGGGCAAGCCTTGGCGTTGGCGCGATCGCTTATCCTACTCGGATGAAGAACTGCAAGAGATTCTCACTGCCTCTGAAACCAGTATTCACGTCCTCTATGTCAATGGTGCGCCCGCTGGATACATTGAGTTGGTCAAGCGTCGCGAGGGACCATCGGGTCGGTTCTACTCGACGGAAATTGTCTATTTTGGGTTGCGCGAAAACTATTTAGGACGGGGGTTAGGGAAGCATTTACTCAGCCATGGGATTGCTTACGCTTGGAACAAAGGAACCCAACGCCTCTGGATTCATACCAGCAATTTGGATAGCCCCTACGCCCTGGATAATTGTATTAAACGGGGCTTTAAAATCTATCGGATTGAGAAAGAACCCATGCCCGAATTGTATCGGCAACCCTAAGGAGAATGGCACTGAAATAAACATTAGGGAATCGCCGAAACCTTTGACATACCGTAGGGTGGGCATTGCCCACCAGACTTAAGTCAGTATCCTGTAAGAGGGGGGAGATAGAGTGGGCAGTACCCACCCTATAGCTCAAGGTTTTGATGCTTTAAAAATGCTTATCATGCTGTGGGGGTTTGGGGGAGCAATAATACCCACGTCATAATCTTTGATTTGGCGTTGGGATACATGGACTCCCCCAAATTAGCACTTGAAAACTTCCTAATAAACGCCATATAATAGGAAAATGCTAACATTTAACTATTGCTACCGAATCTATCCAGATGCCACTCAAGAACAACGGTTAATTGAGTGGATGGAAACTTGCCGCCGTGCCTACAACTACGTATTGGGGGAAATAAAAGATTGGTGCAATAGCCGTAAATGTTTGGCTGATAGGTGTTCCTTGGTGCGTGAGTATATCACCCCAGTGGATGCCCCATTTCCCAATGAAATCAATCAGCTTAATAACTTGCCCAAGGCTAAGAAGGAATTCCCAAAACTGAAGGAAGTTCCTTCCCAAGTTCTACAACAAGTGATTAAGCAACTACATAAAGCCTGGGATTACTTCAAATCCCGTGGGTTTGGTTTCCCTAGGTTTAAGAAAATTGGGCAATTTAAATCGCTACTGTTCCCTCAGTTTAAGGAAAACCCAGTAACGAATTTTCACCTGAAACTACCCAAACTTGGGGTAATTCCAATCAATCTGCACCGCCCTATTCCACCTGGTTTTATGGTTAAGCAGGTGCGGATTATAAGGAAGGCTGATCGGTGGTATGCATCTATCAATATTCAATGTAATGTTAATGTCCCTGACCCTAAGCCTCATGGACACCCGATTGGTGTAGATATAGGGCTAGAGAAGTTTTTGGCTACCAGTGATGGCGTTGTTGTTGACCCGCCTAGGTTTTTTAAGACACTACAGAGCAAGTTGAGATTACTGCAACGTAGGCTGTCTAAGAAGCAGAAGCGGTCAAGTAACTATGAGAAGCAACGGATCAAGGTTGCCCGACTTCACCACCACATTAACAACATCAGAAAAGACTTTCATTTCAAACAAGCCCATGCCCTTTGTGATGTTGGGGATATGGTTTTCATGGAAGATCTGGACTACAGAATTAGCGCCAAAGGGATGTTGGGTAAGCAAATGCTTGATGGAGGATTTGGTCAATTCCGCACCATCACCCAATATGTATGTTGGAAACGGGGCAAATTCTTTGCTGTTGTTGATGCCAGAGGCACTTCCCAGGAGTGTCCTAAATGCAAGGGTGAAGTCAAAAAAGACCTGAGTATCAGGGTACATGATTGCCCTCACTGCGGCTACCAAACTGATAGGGATGTAGCCAGTGGTCAGGTAATCAGAAACCGAGGTATAGAATCAATTAGTACCGCAGGGCTTGCGGGGTGCGATTCGTTCTCTAGAAACCATGATTTCATGGGGGATTAGAGGCAAGGAATCAGGAGAAGTGCCTTAATCTTCTCAATTGAACCTTGACAACTCAGTAATTCGTGAGAGTGAGGATTAATCCAATTCTCTCCCTCTGAAGGCTTCAGAGGACAGCATAACCCACAGGGTATAGCATGACAACCTATACTCTGCGGCGCATGGGTTAAATGGAGGTAACTGGTAGCCCAAACTGGAATCCCTCCTAGCATAGTCAGATATGATTACGCAAGGAACTCACGTTTTAAGTGCCGTCATCCTGAAGTAGCGAAATAAGGCTGATAAGCTACGTCCAAAAGGACACAGTGAAATATAGGTTTCTACAGTCCCGTAGGTAGAAACAAGCCCCTATAGTAACTCGGCACATAGTAAGAATCTAAGTCTGACGCAATAACGAATACTGGGAACGAAGTAACCTTCTTTATTCGCTCTTGGGTGTTGGTCGATAACCAAGTAGGAAGTCATCCGCAAGCAATAGGAAGGAAGGATTGTCTCAAAAGCCAAAGCTATTCTGTAATGGAATGGATATGCTGACAGAGACACGATAGTTAGGAAGATGGAGTCTACGAGTAGAGTTAAAACGTTATGAACACGGTTCAACCGATGTATGAATGGAATACTATCCCCTGGCGTAAGCTAGAGCGAAATGTATTCAAGCTCCAAAAGAGAATCTATCAAGCCTCTCAACGTGGCGACAGTCAACAGGTTAGGCGATTACAGAGACTGCTTCTAAAGTCATGGTCATCCAAAGCCCTAGCGGTTCGACGGGTTACACAGGACAATACAGGTAAGAAAACCGCCGGAGTAGATGGGGTAAAATCCTTAACCCCAAAACAAAGGATGGTACTTACCCAGAAGCTCGACTTAAAAGGAAAAGTTCAACCAATCCGTCGAGTGTTTATACCTAAACCCAATAAAACAGAAAAGCGCCCTTTAGGGATTCCTACCATTCAAGACAGAGCAAGTCAAGCTCTTGTCAAGATGGCACTAGAACCCCAATGGGAAGCTCTCTTTGAACCCAACAGCTACGGTTTCCGACCCGCACGGTCATGTCACGACGCAATTCAAGCGTTACACGATATGCTGAGGCATCATGACAAATATGTTCTTGATGCCGATATAGCAGGATGCTTTGACAACATCAATCACGAAACCCTAATCAAGAAATTGGATACCAGCCCATTAATCAGTCGTATAGTCAAATCTTGGCTCAAGGCTGGCATCATGGACAAAAACGTATTCCGAATCAACGAAAAGGGGACACCCCAAGGTGGAGTGATATCGCCATTATTAGCCAACACCAAAGACACAAAGACCGGATTAAGGAAGTAGTCAACAAAGGTAAAGCAAAAACACAGCTTGCAATCATTAAGGAACTGAATCCAATTATCAGAGGATGGTGTAATTACTATTCCACAAAAGTAAGTTCAGAAGCCTTCAAATACCTCACCCACTTTACTGCCCAATCACTCATGAAATGGGCAAGACGGAGACATCCAAAGAAAACCTTACACTGGATATACCGCAAATACTTCGGAATCCATGAAGGGTATCAATGGACATTTATGAAGGAGCAATCCAGAGTAATTAGACACTCCGAAACAAAAATCGAAAGATGGGTTAAGGTTGCAGGGGATAGAAGCCCGTATGATGGGGACTGGGTTTACTGGTCAACAAGAATGGGAAGACATCCCGAAGCTAAGAAAAAGGTCGCCTATCTACTCAAGCAACAGAAAGGTAAATGTTCCCACTGTGGATTACGATTCAACGTCGATGACCTTATGGAAATTCATCATATCGACAAGAATCACCACAATAACAAATGGGAGAATCTAACCTTATTACATCGCCATTGTCACGACGAGGTACACAAGACAAGTGCCTAATTATTGAGGAGCCGTATGAACGAAAGTCTCATGTACGGTTTTGAAGACGAGTATAATGCGGTGACGCTTATGCTTAGTTTAACAAAGGAAACTGCCTGTGCAGCCGATCTACCGGGGGTTGGTGAAAACCAAAACCAATCTAGGCAAGTGGCGCAACCCCGAAAGGGAATAACCAGGAAATCCTCAAAGTGATTTGGGGAAGCCTACATCATAATCTTTGATTTGATGTAGGAGGATGTCACTTCAGAATGTTCACCAGTGGTGAGGATGAGCTTTCGATGCGATCGCACAATCTTCCCTTCCCGTTCCAACCGATTGATGAGGCGAGTTGCGGTTACTCGAGTAATGCCAATCGTCTCGGAAATATCCTGATGAGTCAGGTGAAAGTTAAGCAATTGACCCTGAGGAACTTTTTGTCCAAATTGACAGGATAGCCATTCCAAGAAACGCAGCAGGCGATCATAGACAGAGTGCTGATGTAGAATACTCAATAGTTCTTCGCTTTTCCAAGCATGAACCAGTAACGCCTGTTGTAAAGAGTAACTCTCTACGGGGATTTGACTCGCCGTTACTGGGGTCAAACAAACCACCTGGTAAGGCTTGATCCGAGATAACCGTCGTCCCACTACATCTCCCTGACCCCAAAAGCCGAGGGTAACCAGTTGACCTTCTTCGTTCCAAGTTAGCGATCGCACGATACCTTGTTCAATTTCCCACAGATAGTCTGAACCCAGAGGTAGCAAGTCTTTGCGATTAAACGCTTTTTGGGGATACACAACATGCAGACGGGTGGGAAATATATAGGGGATTGACGTGGATAAAGTGGATAAAGACATCGGCTTATTGATGGTTAATGGACAAACAGTTCGAGGTGTGATTAGTTGTCGTTTTGGCACAAAAGCATTGGGAACATACACCGTTAGATCGAGGCGACGCAGCGATTGGTTCGTAGTCTAAACAGCCAATTGCTTCTTCCGATAAAGCCTTGCTAGGATGCACGGTACATTTGAGGCGATAATCTCCTGTAAAAAAGGCACAGTGGCTACAAGGAACTTGATGCAATCGTTTGAGTCGAGTTATCCCATCTCGAACAGCGGCGCAGATGGATAAGCACAAGATCACAAGTAGGCTACAGATCAGAATTGGACAGAGAATCATGGGCAAATTAGTGATTAGTACAGAAACTTCACTACGCATCATTACCTCGCGGAAACGGTTTAATTCCAATAGAGTTAGACTGTTCAGATGGATAAATTTCTAATGGACAAGGAGTTGAAGCGGATAAACTTAGAGATGTCCAGAAATTTACAATTTGCTCACTCACTTGTTGCGGATGAAAATAATGGAAGAAGTAGCGTCCATTGGCACATTGCCAGAGGCGATCATTCTGTTTTAACCAGGGATACCATCCCAGGAGTAAATCCGAGTCAATGATGACATCATCACGGCTACCACAAACTAACAGGGGAACCGGGGATTCCGCCGCTGGAATACTCAGGCGCTGATATAAGGAATGAGGGGATAATGAACTGGTTAAATCCTGCTTGAGAACGGGTATGAGTCTTCGTACCATCAGGGGACAGTGACAGCCAAACAGGTTGTAAACCATCTGGGTTAACACAACGTCGCGGGGTAGGAGCAGCATTTGGCGTTGCATATAATAGTGTGCTTGCCAATCTACCGCTGGATGAACGCCGACTGACAGAAGCGTTAGCGATCGCACACGTTCAGGATAGCGATGGGCATACAGGAGTCCTAATAATCCACCTGTGCCATGTCCAAGAAGATGCAGGGGGCGATCGCCAGACTTGAGATAGTCATGGAGTAATACCAAGGCGGCGTCTAGAGACGTCGGTTCGTCCAGTGTTTGGTGATAGTGCCACCGAGCGATCGCGCCATACTCAGACAGATGACTCAGTAAGGGACGATCAAATCGTGCTAAAGCTGGACTGACATGGAGCCAAAGTGCATCGGGAAATTTAGACATTTCAACAACCCAAGAAAAACGCTATGGATGAACCTTGATCCCTCAAGCTGTTTTCTGACAAGACTGTTTGGGCTTGGCTGGGATCGCTAATCGAGATTTACAACGGAATGTTGAGGAATAATGTTCTGGCAAGAATGAGCGACACGGATCGGACAAAATTGGCATGGATTGACGACAATCTAAGCAGTACCAATACAGTCCAGTTCGACCGATGTGTTGTAGTAACCTTCCCGAACAACAAGGACAATTCATAATGGTATTGGTGTATTTCTTTAAAAAAGAGGGGCTTCAATCATCCGTAGAAACCCCTCATGGTGTGAGGAATAATTAAACTTCAACAGAATTTAATGCCCGCTCCACGCGGCGGAAATCAAATCCAATCGCTCGCAGGGCGTGCCACAAATGCCCTTGCAGGAAAAAGAATGCCAGGAAGAAGTGAGCATTGGCAAGCCAGCAACGCGATGTATGTTCGCCTAGGGGTAATTTAACTGTATCGGCAAAATAAGGCACAATCCCTAGTTTCACCTCTAAGGGAGCGCCGTAAAACTCAACCGGATAGGCTAGGGTATTGACAGCACAGAAATAGGCAGCGACAAACCCCGCTAATGCAATGCCACCCAGGGAATAGGACAAAATTGCCTCGCCGGAAAAGATCAACACTTTCTTAGTCCAATTGAAAGGCGGAACTAAAATGTGCCAGATACCCCCCGCAATCAGCATCACGCCGACATAGATATGCCCTCCAACCAAGTCTTCCAAACTACTGATACTGGCAAAGTGGGTTTGGTAGCCGTAGATAACCAGAGGATCAAGCGTCGGTTGGGTAATCAGGCGAACGGTTTGAGTCGTCGCATCATAAAGTCCCCCCCAGTACATGGCTTTGGCAACAAGTAATAATGCCCCTGCTCCTAAGAAGAGGAGATGATGTCCCAGAATTAGCCCCAACTGTTTTGGGTTGTCCCACTCAAAATGAAACCTCTTTGCCCAACCCTTGGCGTCTTTTAAGTTTTCCGGTGCTTTAAACGTGTGAAATAGCGCCCCGGCTGCCAAAACCGCTGATGAAATCAAATGAACCGCACCCACGACGAAGTAGGGATAGGTATCGACAACTTGACCACCATCGCCAACGCCTAATCCCAGAGTTGCCAGATGGGGGAGCAGAATTAGCCCTTGTTCGCCCATCGCCAGGGTGGGGTCAAACCAGGAAAGCTCAAACAGGGTGAATGCGCCTGCCCAGAAGGTGATTAGGGCAGCTTGAGCAACGTGGGCGGCAATGAATAAGCCAGAGAGATCGGCAAATCGGGCATTGCCTGCCCACCAATCGTACTTTACTTCTGGATTGTCATAGGTTTGCATAAGTGTCCGTCGATTGAGGTGTGCAATTTGTTGCGAAAGATATTCAATAAGATAACGTTAGTTTAGAGAAATTATCAATAAGGCAGTATTAAGTTTTATGACAAAACTGACCCGCTCCGGTTTTGGTAACCCGTTGAATCAACGTTTTATCAGGGTTTACTGACTTGTGCGGCATTCAAAATCTGCCCAAATCTCTGAGTTGAGCTGGAATGAGACGACAATACGTTACGAATCTTTCTCAACTGACTTCGGATTAACAGAAGTGGTTTTCCCAGCTAATCACAGCCCCTAGCCAAGGGATGAAAGCCGTTAAGCCGGAGCATCTGGTGCTGAATGCCAATCTGCAAGAGTTTGCCCAGCGAGCAACTAAACCCGCCCAGACGCGCCATGGCACGTCTCTACATGCAGCCACGCCCAGTCTATTGCGATCGCGTATCATTTACTTTATTATCTAGAGGACAATTATTTGAATCTAATGCCGCCAACTTGGACGGGAATAGAGTTTAGGGTCTTTCACTGGAAAACCCCTATAGCTTCACTCTTGTGGGCGTACTGCCTGCATCTGGTTTTCCCCATCCCGCCTGCCCAAACCCGAATTAATTATTAAAAAAGATTGCTAATAAACGGAAATTGTTATAGAACAATAGTCTTAATCAGGAGCCTGCAATGACAGCCAACAGACACTCAAATCACCGACGCCAACGCAACCGACAGCGTAAAGGATGGGGATTTTCTTTTTTCGGGCAAACATCCGAACCCTCTAGAGATGAAGACAACATTGTTGAGTTCTATGAGGACTTAGCCCATAAGCGGTTCGATGCCGAGACTAATTTCCCTTTAGCGATGACCCGTGCTGGCGATCGCGTGTCGATTATTGGGTTCAAAGGCAAAGGCGGCATCAGTCACCTTCTGAGTCTCGGGTTAACACCAGGTATCCAAGTTCAAGTGGTGAGCTGCGTTCCCAGTGGCTCCGTGATTATCGCCTTCGGGGATAACCGCATTGGTTTGGGGGCGGGTATGGCGAACAAAATTCTGGTGACTCAACCCCATCAAGTTAACGCTTGTAAACAGGGAAAAGCAATGAATACAGACACATATCTCCGCAATTTAACCGTAGGTAGCAAAGGGCGTATTGTGGGCTACGAGAAAAGGACTGGAGGTTATAAGGGCAAATTGCTAGCCATGGGATTGACACCCGGAACCGAGTTCACTGTGATCCGCCATGCGCCCCTAGGGGACCCGATTGAGATTGAAGTGCGGGGATTTAATCTGAGCTTACGCCGACACGAAGCCGATGTCCTTTGTATTGAAGAGGTGAACGAAAATGAATAAGTGGACAATTGCCCTAGTCGGCAATCCCAACTGCGGCAAAACCACCCTGTTTAACGCCTTAACTGGTGCCACCCAGCGCGTCGGGAATTGGCCCGGAGTCACTGTTGAGCGCAAGGAAGGGAACTATCGCGATCGCGACGAGAGTATTACCGTTGTTGATTTACCGGGCGTCTATTCCTTGGATGCTGAAGACCAAGATAGTGGACTCGATGAAATCATTGCCAGAGATTACCTGCTCACTGGCGAAGCCGACTTAGTGGTTAATATTGTTGACGCTTCTAACTTAGAGCGGAACCTGTATCTGACCACCCAAATCATGGAAATGCGCCTCCCCTTGGTGGTGGCGCTGAACATGACCGACGTGGCGCAGGATCGGGGTATCCGCATCGATACCGTTCTCCTATCAGAACGCCTAGGTTGTCCCGTCACACCATTAGTCGCGTCGCGCAATGAAGGTGTGGCGATTCTGCGGGATACGATTAATCAGAACCTGCAAAATCGAGTTAAACCCCACAGCTATGTGGCATACCCCGCCGTACTCGAAGACGCGATCGCTCAGGTGATGCCTTTGGTAATGGAACAAAGTCCTGACCGAGCCGTTGAACCTCGCTGGACGGCGCTGAAACTGCTAGAGTACGAAGACCGGATTGCGCCTGAGTTGAGAGGACAGGAGTTAGAAAAACAGGTAGTAGAGCAGCGCCGCAAGATTCATCAGGTGCTGGGTGAAGATATCGATATTATCGTTGCCGATAGTCGTTACGGCTTTGTGCGCCAACTGGTTAATGGGGCGACAGAACGCACCCGAGAAGTTAGCAGTAATTTGTCTGACCGAATCGATAGTGTGGTACTCAACCGCTGGTTCGGTCTGCCCATCTTTCTGGTGGTGCTGTACCTGATGTTTGTGCTGACGATTAATGTCGGCAGTGCTTTTATTGATTTTTTCGATATCTTGACACTGACGATCTTTGTCGAAGGTTTCGGCGAGTTACTCAGCACGATTGGTACACCCGAATGGCTCAAAGTTCTGCTGGCTGAGGGGATCGGTGGCGGGATCGAGACAGTGGCGACATTTATCCCAATTATTGCCATCTTGTTTTTGTGCCTTTCTGTCTTGGAAGACTCTGGGTATATGGCGCGAGCCGCGTTTGTCATGGATCGCTTTATGCGCTTTGTCGGTCTTCCGGGGAAATCCTTTGTCCCCATGTTAGTGGGGTTTGGCTGTAACGTGCCAGCGATTATGGCAACGCGCACCCTAGAAAATCAACGCGATCGCTTGATGACGATTGCCATGAATCCGTTCATGTCCTGCGGCGCACGACTACCGGTTTATGCTTTGTTTGCGGCGGCGTTTTTCCCGATAGCGGGTCAGAATATTGTCTTTGGACTTTACTTGATTGGTATTGCCATGGCGGTGTTCACAGGGTTGGTCTTGAAAAACACCCTATTACAAGGTGAAGCCTCGCCCTTTGTCATGGAACTCCCACCCTACCATCTACCGAATCTCAAAGGGGTGTTGTTACGTACCTGGGATCGGCTCAAAGCGTTTATGCTGCGGGCAGGGAAAGTTATCGTGATCATGGTGATGGTATTGAGCCTATTGAACTCAATCGGGACTGATGGCTCCTTTGGTCAGGAAAACACGGATAAGTCGGTTCTCAGTTCCATCAGCCGCTCAATCACTCCCGTCTTTACACCGATGGGTTTAGAGCGAGACAATTGGCCCGCGACGGTGGGGATTTTTACCGGAGTGTTTGCCAAGGAAGCAATGGTGGGTACGCTTGACTCCCTTTATGGTCAACTGGGAGCAGAGGTAGAACCAGAAACCCCAGAAACCTTTGACTTTTGGGGAGGAATTGGTGAAGCGTTTGCCACGATTCCAGCCAATTTAGCCGAGGTTCCTGGCAATCTGCTCGACCCTCTGGGTCTATCGGTGGGTGATGTGAGCAATATTGAAGCAGCGGCTGAGGAGCAAGAAGTCGCCACGGGTACGTTTGGGGCGATGGTTCAACGCTTTGACGGTCGAGCGGGTGCTTTTGCCTATTTGCTGTTTGTGCTGATGTACTTCCCCTGTGTCGCTGCTACTGCAGCCATCTACCGGGAAACCAATGTAGGATGGACGGTGTTTGTGGCAGCTTGGACGACGGGACTTGCCTACTGGAGTGCCACGTTATTTTACCAAGGGGCAATATTCCCTCAGCAACCAGGTATATCCCTGGCGTGGATTGCGGGATTAGTGCTAGTCATGGCGATCACGATTGTGGGTTTCAAGATATCGCAACCCGTTCGCCGGAACAGGGGTCAGATGATCAGCAATTAGGGTTTGCTGCATAACTGGACTTTGGACAAACAAAGTGCGATCGCGGTTGGGAATCTGGTGTTTTTTGATCGGGTTTCAGGTTAATTAAAATATGATATTGGGCCATAAAACCCAATGTAGGGGCGGGTTTAGGGACAAATTAATCAAGCCACCAATCATCTTTCGACAAAACCCGCCCTGCCCCAACCTTTCACTAATTCCCTAAAGTCCCAAATTCGACATTTTTTTGGTGCGATCGCGGTTGAGAATAAGGTGGGTTTGGTTGTCCAGTTTGGGATTAATCGATTGCCGTGCGGTGGGGGAATGGGCGGGTTTTGTTGTTCCGTTATTGGTGAGGAGGGCGGGTTTTGTTGTTCCGTTATTGGTGAGGAGGGCGGGTTTTGTTGTTTCGTTATTGGTGAGGATCTGAATTGATTCCCTAAACCCGCCCCTACAATTGTCCCTAAACCCGCCCCTACAATTGTCCTTTAATCGGTTGATCATAATTGAGTGCTGCAAACGGAAAAGAAGACATGATTTTGAATGAGATTCAGAACTATCTATCTCACCAAGGGAGAGCATCCCTTGCCCAAATGCAGGTTCATTTTGGCATTCATGCAGATGCTCTACGCGGTATGCTGAACCGACTCATCCGCAAAGGGAGAGTGCAAAAGTTACCGACTCCAAAACGCTGTCACCATTGTGTTGATTGCTCTCAAGAGTCTCTGGAATTCTATGAATGGATAACCGATGAGCCTGCGGCTGCGATCAACAAGCAGGAGTGCTGCTCCCATGGCACTGAAACGTCGGTTCAGTAACTCGAAACTGCCTCACTGTGCGACCTTTTATCATACTTGACTACTACGGCGCACACTCAAACAGCCTGTTAGTTTCTTTATTCGAGAAACTATTCGTTGAATCTGTTGATGCTCGCAGATATCAATGCATAAATAAATCATAGCCGTTTTGTCAGCGTAACAATCCGTCCGGCTCTTTCGAATATTAATTTTGAACTCCTTTAGAACACTGGTGATATTGTGGAGGACACCCACTTCATCACAAACTTCGACTTGAATATCAATTGGGTAAGTTTGACCTTCTGTATTATTCCAGCTAACCTCGATCAGGCGCTCATCTGGTATATTGTCCCAATTATGACACTCCTTGTGATGAATAGAAATGCCTTTTCCTGCAAGCTTGACAACGCCAATAATCGGTTCACCAGGTACAGGATTGCAACAGCGAGCAAGGTGATAGTCTAATCCTTCTATACCTGCAATGGGTGACTTGCTTAAAGATGAGGTATTGACGATATTGGAGATTGCTGGAGGCGTCGTTGATAACTCAGGGGTATTATCAATATCAATTGGTTGTTGATTTTTAGTAGCTTCTCGTATGCGATTGACCACTTGATTGAGGGAGAGTTCACCGTAACCTAAATTAGCCAGCAAATCATTGACGCTATGATAGTTACATTGTTCTACCACCTCCTTCATTGCTTCAGATTCCAGCAGAACTTCAAAACTATCTTTGCCTAATTCTTTTTGCAGTCGTTCTCGACCACGGGCAATATTTTCTTGCCAATGCGATCGTTTGTACCACTGGCGAATTCTATTGCGGGCAGTCCTTGTTACCACAAAATTTAGCCAATCTAAACTGGGATGGCTGTTTTTGTTGGTGATGATTTCCACGATATCCCCAGTCTTCAGGGGGGTATCCAGAGTCACCATCTGGTCATTCACTATTGCTCCAGCACAGTGGTTACCCAAGTCAGTATGAATACGATAGGCAAAATCAACAGGGGTTGCATCATTAGGTAGTTTTCTGTCATCATCTTTGTCATTATCTCTAGGAATTATTAGTTTTTTGACATCACCTCTGGGGGTTATTAAGTAAATAAACTCATTTGAATTATTTGAATTTCTAGTTAACTCTTGGAGTAACAATGCTTTATCTTTTGTAGACAAGCTAATCCCCTTAAGTTCTGATTCCTTATCCTCAATAACCTTGCAATTTGGTATTTCATTAATGGCTTCTATTAACTGGCTAGAAGCTTTTTCTAGTTCTGCCTTTTCTTTCCTAGAACGACGGCTTTTAGTTACCAGATCAAGATGAATAATTATTTGTTGGTCTGATAATTTATCAAGATCTACGCTCAATAATTCAAATTTACTAGAGCGAAGTCTATTGCCTATAGTCACCACCTCTTTCTTTTCACATTTAATTGCCAAATTAACTCGTTGACTCTGTGTCAGTTCATAGTTTCTTTTTGACAACGGTTGAGCATAAGAGGCTGGATCTTTATAACGGCAGTGAGCAGCCTGATCCAGACCTAGTACACCAATTCCTACCTCTGCAGCAAGATGCATCCTGTGTGTCCGGATCTGGAATTCTACAATTCGCGCCTCTGGTTCTCCATATCTGATATTGATATGAATAGATTGATAACCTGTAATCTTGGGATGTTTAATATAATCTCTTAGGCTTTCTTTCAGAATTCCTTCTCCCTGAAAAAATTCTCCCATTTCCTGTACAATTGCCAAGACCTTGTAACATTCGCTTTCCGTTTGAGTAATAATACGAACCCCAACAATATCCAGGATTTTATCTAAAGAAACTTTGCGAGCTGTTGACTTTTTATAGATACTGTAAATGGTCTTAGCTCTAGGAAAAATTTCAGCCTTGATTTTAGCTTCTTCAAGAAGAGACTCTAAGTCTGAAGTGAGATTCTCGATAAAGTCTTCTCGCTGTGGGAATCGGCTTTCCAGAGCTTGGTTAATTTCTTCGTATTCGCGGGGATGGAGAAAAGCAAGAGCTCGTTCTTCTAATTCTTCACGTAACTCATTGAACCCAAATCGCATAGATAGAGGTGAAACTATGCTTAAAACACAATCGGCTATTCCGGAAGCGAGACCAGAGGATATGGAATTCAAAATACCAAGGGTATACTTAAAATTTAATAATTCGATGTAGATGACATCTTGAGGTAGTTTTTCTGTCTGTAACAACCCATAGGCATCATCATCAGATATAGCCTTTTTACATAAATGCTTAACTGTGAACAGCCAGAGCTTTTTGTGAACTTGTAGTCGTACAATCTGCCGATTGATATTGTTATCTGTTAATTTATTAATTGCCTCATCATAGCACCGCCATACTGGTTCAATTAAGTCTTTTGTATTTTTTTCTTGCCCATCAAAATTAAAACTACTTAAAATTCTATTTTCTTCTATTTGTCCTTGAGTCTCAAGACAAACTATGACAATTGACTGGGCATTAATGTCTGTAGCGATACTCATCGCCTCTTGATTTTGGTTATGTGCTTCTTCAGGCGAGTTTATTAAAGCTGTTAATCTTGCCAAATAAGTGAGCGTATGCGCTTCATGGTAGCGCATACGGTACTCTTTAAAGCGGGCTAAACAGTCTTCCAGATCCCAATTGGCTAAACCAATATTTCCTAATTTTAGGTAGGTTTTACCACGGCTGAATAAAACTCGTGCGTAGCTGCTCGGTACTTCTGGATTGGGAGATTTAAAGCAGGTAGCCGCCTCTGTATAGGATTGCAAGGCAGACTCATATTCACCTTTAGTAAATTGCAAATCCCCTTGAATGATTAGGCGTGAGCCATTTACTCCAACATAACGTTTATTCTGCTTATCAATCCGTTCCTTTGATTTTTGAATCAACTCATCAGCTTCATCTAAGCGGTCAGTTGATAAAGCGATTCTAGCCAAGTTGTTATATGTCTTAATTTGTCCATATACATCAGGTTTAAGACCATCTTTACCTTCTTTAATATTCAAGGATTCTCGATAAGTTGCCTCAGCTTTTTCATAGCGACCTAAATGAGTATAAATATCTGCAAGATAATCCAAATCTCGTGCTTCACCATGACGATCATTGATGGATTGTTTAAGTTCAATAGCACGTTTAAGGTTCTTCTCTGCTTTTTCCAAATCACTTTGAAACTTTTGGCAAATACCCAACCGCGCCCAAGATTTGGACTCTCGATATATATCCCCTAGCTCAGCGAATTTTCTTGCACTCGCGCCAAAGAATTTTTCGGCTTCCAAAAAATTGCCCTGATGACGCTCGATACTACCTTGACGATATAAAATTAAAGCCAGACCCAGTTTATCATCAGAACGAGTAGCTAGTGCATAAGCAGTATTAGCAACATTGCGGGCATTATCACACTGACCAAGATCCGTATAACAGCCAACCATTTTCCCTAAAGTGCGAATTTGCATCGGAAAATCAGCTTGACTTTCCGCTATCTCTAGAACAGACTCCAAGGCTTGCAAAGCTAGTTCAGGCTGCCCTCTAAGATGACGCATCTTGCCCACATAGTACAAAGCAACAGAAGCACCTAGTTGATTCCGTTTTTGCTCAAAAATTTCGTAGGCTTTGTGGAAAACCTCTTCAGCATTTACTGCGCTACCTTGTTTCTCTAGTTTTCGACCTTGCTCCAACAATAGCCAGGGTTTATCTACAAAAATAGCATCATCAAGATTAAGTAGCCATTCTCCTAATCCAGTCAGTCTCTCTGATAGCAGCCGTTCTTTTTCATGTGAGCGACCCACCAGATCATTTAAAACCTGTGCTGCTGTTTCTATTTGCCCAATTTTACACCAGTGATAATATGAGTCGAGGTAAGCACGGCGATCTAATATTTCTAGAGGGCTTCGTTTCCCCTGTTGCCAATAATAGTAAGCTACTTTTTCTTGCCAATATGCTATTTCCTCCTGACACTGAGATGTACGCCAAAACTCGGCAATCAGAGGATGCATTTGGAACTTGTCACAATCCACTCTTGTTAGTAATCGGCGCTGTAGGAGCGCTTCTCCCACACTTTCTGAAATATCTAGATACGTCCAGGCTGAACGTTGAACGGGTGTCCGAAACACTGAAAGACGCCTTAAAGCTTCTTGTTCTGTTTCATCAAGATGTTTAGCTACATTTTCCAATAATCTCTTATTGAGTTCAGAGCCATAGCGTTGATCATACTCTACCAGCCGATTTAGTAGATTTCCCATAGAGTTTCCTAGCAGACAATACCACTGAATAACTAAGTCTATCGCTAGAGGATGTCCGGCTGTTTTTTCGATCACCGCAATCACATCATTTAAGGAGCATTCAATCCCTGAAGCTTGACATCTTTGATTAATATACTTAACCGCTTCCTCGTATTGAAAGCCTGACACATTGAATTTATGAACTCGACTAGCCAGCCATACTCCTAACGACTGCTCTGGAGAATGGTCAATCAAGATTAATCTGTTCTTCCCTCCATGGGTTCTGAAGCGTTGAATAAACGGCTCAATCTCTAAATGGTTGGCAAGCTGAAATCCATCAATAAAGAATGCATAATTGGCTAATTTGCTAGTGCTGACAACCTGCACTAAAGTGGGGATTTTATGAGTGCTTGTAATTTTGTCTTCGGCATAAGTTGTGACAAATCCGTACTCACCATTGCTTTTGAGAAACTCGTTCACCTGCCACAACAGTTCATCCAATGTCAGTTCTTCTTTGTCTAGCCAACAAACTTTGTAATCATTACTGAGCTGATGCGCTAGTTGTGCTGCTAAGTAAGTCTTTCCTACTCCCGACTCTCCCCACATCATTACGACTGGGGAGGCTTGAAGCAATTTTTTTACCTGATCCAACTCAGTCTGCCTGCCATAAAAATCAGGAAAACTTGGAGGTGTAAAAATGGGTATAAGAGGTTCCTGAAAACAAATTTCTGTTTGAGTTAATGATAGTTTGTGACCTTCTTTGAATGGATAGATTTCTGGCTTAATCTCTGTTGAGCATTGCAATATTTTTTCTTTGGCATACTCATGCAAATCATCAACAGAAATTATCCCATCTTTATTCAGATCGGCAGCACCAGTCTCCATCCCTTCAACCAGGAAACGAGTGTACAGTGAGAGATCTGTTCCTGACTGGGAATACTCTAATAATCCAGAAGAGGTAAGAACAGCAGCATCAGCTTTAGCGGTCATTCCCTTAGCAAAAGCACCACTAAAGCAACAGTCAAGAATCACCACTTGTTGCCGAGAAGGGCTGGTGAACATGAGGCTATGCACAAAGTCAGAAGGAATCGCCGTTGCTGCTAGTCGTGTCTTTTTAGTTGTAGGACTGGTTAAGTATAGTTTTCCTCTATTGTCTGTGATGCCATGACCTGAGAAATACAAGAGCAATAGATCATCTTTGTGGCTATCGGCAAATAGTGCCTCAATCTTCTCCCGCATCTGCTGGGGGTCAGGATTGGTGATCACTTCAACGGCATCAAATCCTCCCCTCTCTGGATGTTGCAAAACTTTCTCCATTGCTTGTACATCCTTTATAGAACCGGGAAGTGGGTCTAAACCAAACTCGTACTGACTAATCCCAATCAGCAATGCTAATTTTGCCATTTGCCACGTCCTACGCCCTCTCTACAAAGTCTTTGAGTTGGTCAATCAGAACCAATACCTCTTCTTTGCTGGTGCCAACGGTCTCTAACTCAATGGTTTTACCATTAGCCTCTGCTTTCACCTTAACTTTTTTACTAGACAAGCGGCTGAACAGAAAGTTCACGACAGGTCTTATTGTCGGTAAAGGGATCTGGGTGGTTAAGACGCCAACCATCAATTTACCCAAATCCTCTGCTCCTGCTTTCACGTCTCCGACTGGCTTTTCTCGGATACGCTCAACAGACTCGACTTCTTCTAAAGAATCTATATCCTCATAGAGACTTTGTGTAAGGGTTTCCAAGTCTTCGGAGTCCAAATCAGAATCGCTAAAGTCGATGGTAAGCTGAAGATTAGACAGACCTGCCATTGTCAACCTCTGAGTGGGTATACTATTCTATTCAACCTTAGCCAGACCCTAAATTTTGTGATCTCGGTTATACAAGAGTTGTTTACACTGTTCCTGAAAGGCATCTCGGCTAAATTGAGCCAGACATTGTTCTCGCCACCACTCCCCATCACAGCACTGATCATCGTCAATACATGCAGCTACTACGGCGTCCGGATCACAGTGCGGTACTAGCCAGCCTAAATGTCCATCCTGTAAGGGATCAGCCGATCCATCGGCAAGTAGCCCAAGGGATTGCGTTCAGGTTGTTCATTCTGAGGATGCCTAATAAATGAGTCATCTTGGATACATCCGTAAAACTGGGAAACAGATGCAGCTTCAACCTCTTTAGATATGCTAGTTTGATAGACAATGACAACCTCAATATCCGTATCTCTCATGTCAGGTAAATGAACCTTCAAAAGACCATCACTACCGATATGGGATTTTAGTGTGATGCTCTGCATAGTTCTCACTCTGTACCTACAAACTGATTTCCTCTCCCAATTCTTGCACAATGTCCTGTAACTCTGCTATAGCTGCTTGCCGTTCACCGATTGCTTCCTAGGCGTTGAATCATTATACTCGCGATCGCACCAGGAAAGACAGCACCCAGATGATCAGCGCTAATCCCCTAATGATTCTGCAAATAACAATGGCAATTGGGCTTTTCCATCAAAGATTCAACTAAACTATTCAGGGCGACGGCGGCTAATAATCCACCGCCAATCGTCCCCAGAGTGGTAATATATTCCACACCCGAACCCATTAATCGCCGTTTAGCGGCTGGGGCGTGGCTGAAGCCAATCGGCATTCCTACAATTAAGGAGACTTGCAGTTGTCCTTGTTCGATGCGTTTCAAGGCGGATATCAATACTGATGGGGCATAGCCGATCACTAAGATACAACCAGGCGTGAGGTGTTGTAATCGTTCCTGCCATTTTCCTTGTTGGCAAAACCTGCGTTCGGCTTCATCAGCACTGTGAATATGGGGTTCATCAATTAGAGTCTTGACAGTAAGCCCTAAATGTGCAATTCGAGTCTGGTCAAGAGCGGCGACAACTGGAGAAACATCAGCGACAATTTCACAGTGAGTCTTGAGGGCATTTCTAGCTGACGCGATCGCCCCCTGGCTCAAACGCACAAAATCGACTAAACTGACATCACCACTAGCGAGTACCAATTTAGTCAGTAAATCTCGTTCAATTTCATTCTTTTGGGATAAATCCGGTAACAGTTGCTGTAAGGATTCGCTAAAGTCTTCGGGATGAGCGTCACAGGCAGCATCTAAACTGTGCCAAAATGGTGCTAATTCTTCTAATCCAACCGTCGATTCTAATTCTAATTGTCGCAGTTGCACCAGTGCTTCAGTTTGAATCTTTCGACAACGATGATCGCGTCCTAACAATCCTTCCAAAGCCGATGCTGTTTGGCGCAAACGAGCTAATTGTTGCATCACTGAGCGATATTGCTGTTGCAGTTGAGACGTTAATTGGTCAACTTTTAGATCTCCAGAATCAGGTGTCAATAACTGACGAATATGATCCAATTGAAACCCCTGAGATTTTAACGCCACAATCCGCCGCAAATGCTGCACATCTGCATCGGTATAGAGACGATAGTTAGCCGCAGACCTTTTCGCCTCTGGTAACAACCCCAAGTTGTGATAATGCCTGACCATTCTCGGAGTTAAACCATTACCAACTGCTGCGGTGAGTTGTTTGATGGTTAAGTATTGGTTTGCCATTTTGCTAGTTTAACACTTGACCTTGACATCAATGTCAAGGTTTAGGATGAGGCAGTCGGGGACTCATCAATCATGACATGAAAACAATCATCGCAGAACATCAAGATACTTGGGCGGCGGTAGCCTGTGCTGTTTTAGTATGCTTGGGTTGGCTTTTTCTCCAACTTGGCTGGTTAGGATTAGCGTTATTGATCCTCCCAGCCGCCTATGTGATTGGAGGTTACGGGAGTGCAAAAGAGGGACTAACGACTCTGTTTGTCGAAAAGGAACTCGATGTTGATTTATTGATGATCATCGCCGCATTAGGGGCGGCATTTTTAGGCGTTTGGCAGCGGGACTATTTCCTAATTGTTGATGGCGCGGTATTAATTCTTATCTTTGCCATCAGTGGGGCATTAGAAGATTACGCCATGAAACGAACCAGCCGTGCGATTAGTAGCTTGATGGGATTGACACCCGATACAGCACGGGTTATCCTCCAAGGTAAAAACTGTCAGATTCCGATTCAAGACTTAAAAATCGATGACAAAATTTTAGTCAAGCCTGGAGAATTAATTCCAACCGACGCCTTGATTATTGAAGGTGCAAGCAGTCTCAATGAAGCCTCTATCACCGGAGAGTCGCTACCCAGAGAAAAAACGGTGGGAGATGAAGTTTTTGCTGGCACCATTAATGGGGCTGGGGCGTTAATTCTGCGAGTCCATCAACTCCCGGAAAGTAGCTTAATTCAACGGGTTATTCGTTTAGTCAAGCAAGCGCAAACGGAAGCCCCGCCATCTCAACTATTCATTGAACGCTTAGAACGCGGTTATGCGAAAGTAATTGTAGTTTGTGGTATCCTGCTGGCAATTCTTCCCCCTTTTGTTTTCAATTGGGATTGGCAAAGGACGATTTATCAGGCTTTGGTTTTTTTGGTTGTTGCGTCTCCCTGTGCTTTAATGGCAGCAATTATGCCGACACTGCTATCGGGAATGACGAATGGGGCGCGACAGGGTATTTTATTTAAAAGTGGCGCTCAGTTGGAGGTAATCGGCAAAATACGAGCGATTGCCTTTGACAAAACGGGAACCCTGACGACTGGAGAACCAAAAGTTATCCAAATTATCAGTGCTGACCGAAATAATGAAGATAAGGTTTTGTTAAAAGCAGCCGCTGTGGAAACCTATTCCGAACATCCTATCGCCAAGGCAATTGTGCAAGCGGCTATGGATAAATCCTGGACGTTAACATCGGCTACCAATGTATTATCTCACACAGGTTTTGGGATTAGTGGTAATGTTGACGGGGAAGTAATAAAAGTGGGTACAGCTAAATTTATTCAATCCGAAATTGCTCACGTCCCCACAACTCTAATCGCAGAAAGCGAACGCCTGAAACAAGACGGCAAAACCATCGTTTGGGTGGCGGCGGCGGGTAAACTCTTGGGAATTATCGCGGTTGCCGATACAGTGCGTCCGGCGGCTGCAACTGTGATCAAAGACTTGAAACAACTGGGCATCGAACAGGTGATTATGCTGAGTGGTGATAGCAAAACTACGGCGAGTTACATCGCCCAGCAGCTAGGCATTGATCAGGTTTATGCCGAACTTTTACCAGAAGATAAAGTTAAGGTGATCAAAAGGCTGAAAAAACACGATCAAACCGTAGCCATGGTGGGTGATGGTATCAATGACGCCCCAGCTTTGGCAACCGCATCTGTGGGAATTGCCATGGGAACTGCTGGGAGTGATGTGGCTTTAGAAACCGCCGATGTTGTATTAATGGCAGATCGTTTGGACAAGTTAACGGCTGCGGTTCGTTTAGGTCGTCGTGTGACTCAGGTGGTTACCCAAAATATTGGGTTTGCTTTGTGTAGTATTGGTTTGTTATTAGTGGCTAATTTTACGATTGGCATTAGTCTTCCCCTCGGCGTTATTGGACATGAAGGTTCTACTATACTGGTGATTCTGAGTGGTTTACGCTTGCTTAGAAATTAGACTACGATGGGCGACAGAAGGGGGTTTCACCAAAATCAGGGAAGGGTAAGGAGAACCATTGTAGAGACGCGCCATGGCGCGTCTCTACATAAATGATGTGTCCTTTGGACATAAATTCTGTACGCTGTGCTAAGAAATGTTAAGGAGTCTCAAATTCTGACTGTTCCCGGTTCACTGTTCACTGTTCAATAGTTAAGGTAGAAAGATAGTTTGGTCACGTTCCACCGGATCAGGGTTAGCCGTTGCCGTAGCGGTCAGCCCAATGATGCATTCATTGCCGCTGAGTTACGGTAGTTAAGTACGAGAGTCACTGTACAAGCTTAGAGTTCAGCCTAGCTGTTCGTTCCCTGCCAGTTAGGGATGATTCTCCTTTTCGATTGTCAGGTGTACATTTACTAATCTGGGAAACATTTTCACCAATGTCTCCAAGCCAATACTACAGCATCACCCACCGACTATGCAGACTATCGAAAAGACAGAAACCAAACTCCTAGAGCTGAAAACCCGTCTGAGTGAGATTAATGATATTGAAGCCGCCGCGTCTTTGTTGTATTGGGATCAGGCAACCTATATGCCGCCCAAAGGCGCAGCCGCTCGCGGACGACAGTTAGCGACGTTGCAACAAATTTCCCATAGTAAATTTACTGATCCAGCCATGGGTGAGCTTCTAGAGGACTTACGCTCCCTAGAAGCCAGTTTGCCCTACAATTCGGATGAAGCCAGTTTAGTCCGGGTTACCCGTCGCAAGTATGAGCGGGCGGCGCGGGTTCCCGCCACGTTTATGGCAAAATTTTCTCGCCATCGCACCGATACGTATGGGGCGTGGGTGGCGGCGCGACCGGACAATAATTTTGCCGCCGTTGCACCCTATCTGGAAAAAACCCTGGAGTTGAGCCGGGAATTGGCGAACTTTTTCCCCGGATATGACCATATTGCTGATCCGTTAATTGATTTTGCCGATTATGGCATGCAAGCGGGCTTTTTGCGATCGCTGTTTGCTCAGTTGCGAGACGAATTGGTACCGATTGTGGAAGCGATTACCGCTCAACCGATGACGGATGATAGTTGTTTGCATCAGTATTATCCGGCGCAAGACCAGTTGGCATTTACGCTGAAAATCATTGAGCAGTTGGGGTATGACTTCCAACGGGGACGACAAGATCAAACCCATCACCCGTTTATGATTAACTTCTCCACAGAGGATGTCCGAATTACCACTCGCGTCTACGACAATGACTTAGGACAGGCGCTGTTTAGTAGTATTCATGAAATGGGTCATGGGTTATATGAGCAAGGGATTAGCCCCACCTTGGAAGGAACACCCTTAGCGGGTGGGACTTCAGCAGGGATTCATGAAAGTCAATCTCGATTGTGGGAAAATATCGTCGGGCGCAGTCGCGGCTTTTGGCAATTCTTCTATCCCCAACTGCAAGCCGCCTTTCCCCATCAGCTTAAGGATGTTCCCTTAGAGACATTTTACCGAGCCATCAACAAAGTGGTGCGATCGCTGATTCGCACGGATGCGGATGAGGTGACATACAACCTGCATGTGATGATCCGCTTTGACTTAGAACTGGACTTGCTGGAAGGGAAATTAGCCGTCCGAGACTTACCGGAAGCCTGGAGAGAACGGTATCGGTCTGATTTAGGCATTGTCCCCGAAACGGATATGGATGGCGTTCTCCAGGACGTTCACTGGTATACCAGTCAAATTGGCGGTGTGTTCCAATGCTACACCCTGGGCAACTTGATGAGTGCCCAAATTTTTGACGCCGCCTTAGCCGCTCATCCGGAAATCTTAGCTAACATTGAGCAAGGACAATTCAGTACCTTGCATAATTGGTTAAGAGAAAACATATACCAACACGGTTGCAAGTACACAGCGGCTGAATTAATTAAGGGCGTCACTGGTGCAGATTTGCACATCGCTCCATTCATCCGTTATATCCGGCAAAAGTACGGGCAACTTTACGATTTGTAAAGATTGCTTGCTTTTTTCTGTGTGGCTCAACCGCATAAAACACTCGTGCAGCAAGGTTTTCATGAACTGACCTGTTCAATTACCCCTGTTACCCCGCGCCCGAAAAAAAGTGGTTACTCTGCTGTTACCGCTTTGGAGTAGGGCGTTTTTCCGGAGTCATACCTCTCGACGTCTATCCTTTTTGAATTTCTGCTTGGGACAGTGTAATGCTCAATCTAATCCAGAACGTACTCGATTGTGAAGAACGCAATGATTTACGCCAATTTGCCAGTCAATTAAAACAGTCAGGACCCCGGTATTTACTGCGAAACGATATTCTGTCTGATTTTAGTCAATACTGCGCTGACAAACAAAAACCGGAGTATTTTTATCATTCGTCGAATCTAGGACGATTGATTTATTATACCCAGGAAATTATCCTCGATGAGGAAAGTCTCTACCTAATCATCCGACCCAAGATTGCCGAACAAGAAGCGTTTCAAGTTCTAGAAGATTTAACCGTTGAGCCGATCACGATTCAAACACTGCTCGATGTGCGCGATCGCTTCGTCAATCATTATCGTCCCAATGAAGGGGATGTCCTGGAACTGGATTTTAAGCCATTTTACGATTATAGTCCAATTATTCGGGATTCAAAAAACATTGGTAAGGGGGTTCAGTTCCTGAATCGCTTCCTATCCAGTAAACTGTTTCAAGATCCGCGCCAATGGCAAGAATCGTTATTTAATTTCCTCAGTCTCCATGAAGTGCAAGGGACTCAGCTTCTAATTAACGGACGGATTAAAAGCCAACAACAGCTTTCTGATCAGGTAAAATTAGCCCTCGGCTTTGTCAGCGATCGCCCCGATGATGAATCCTATGAAAGTTTCCGCTTCAAGCTGCAAGACATGGGGTTTGAAGCAGGTTGGGGGAATACCGCCAGTCGCGTCCGAGAAACCCTAGAAATCCTGGATGAACTGATTGATTCTCCGGATCACCAGGGACTAGAAAAATTTCTGTCCCGCATCCCGATGATTTTTCGGATTGTTTTAGTCTCAATCCATGGCTGGTTTGGACAAGAAGGCGTTTTAGGGCGTCCCGATACCGGGGGTCAAGTAGTTTATGTGCTGGATCAAGCGCGGAGTTTGGAAAAGCAACTGCAAGAAGATATTAAACTGGCTGGGTTGGAGTTGCTGAATGTCAAGCCCAAGGTTATTATCTTATCCCGGTTAATTCCCAACAATGATGGCACCCGCTGTAATGAACGCTTAGAAAAAGTTCATGGCACCGATAATGCTTGGATATTGCGGGTTCCCTTGCGAGAATTTAATCCCAACTATACCCAGAACTGGATTTCTCGGTTTGAAATTTGGCCCTATCTGGAAACTTATGCGATTGATGCGGAGAAAGAACTCCGGGCAGAATTTCAAGGGGTTCCTGATTTCATTGTTGGCAACTATTCAGATGGCAACTTGGTGGCATTTCTCCTATCCCGTCGCATGGATGTAACCCAATGTATTGTCGCCCACGCCTTGGAAAAGTCTAAATACCTATTCAGTAATCTCTACTGGCAGGATTTAGAAGACCAATATCATTTCTCGATCCAATTTACCGCTGATTTGATTGCCATGAATGCGGCGAACTTTATTATCAGCAGTACGTATCAGGAGATTGTTGGCAAGCCGGATAGTGTGGGTCAGTATGAATCCTACCAGAATTTTACTATGCCGGATTTGTATCATGTGGTGAATGGAATTGAGCTATTTTCACCTAAGTTTAATGTGGTGCCGCCGGGAGTGAATGAACAGGTTTACTTCCCGTATACTCGTACCGAGAATCGGGTGCCTCGCGATTGTGAACGGTTAGAGGAGTTACTGTTTACCTTAGATGATCCGTCTCAAGTCTATGGCAAGTTAGATGATCCGAAAAAGCGCCCCCTCTTCTCAATAGCACGTCTTGACCGGATTAAAAATCTGACCGGTTTAACCGAATGTTTTGGCAAGAGTAAAGACTTACAAGAGCAGTGTAACCTAATTTTCGTCGCCGGAAAATTACGCACGGAAGACTCGACAGATAACGAGGAACGGGAGGAAATTGTTAAACTTTACCGTCTGATTGACGAATACAATTTACACGGCAAGGTTCGCTGGTTAGGCGTGCGCTTACCGAAGCGGGATTCAGGGGAAATCTATCGCGTGATTGCGGATCACCGAGGGATTTTTGTCCAGCCTGCGCTATTTGAAGCCTTTGGTTTGACCATTTTAGAAGCGATGATTTCCGGGTTGCCCACGTTTGGTACGCAGTTTGGGGGTCCGTTGGAGATTATTCAGGATAAAGTGAATGGGTTCTTAATTAACCCCACGAATCTGGAAGATACTGCCCAGAAGATTTTGGAGTTTCTGTCTAAATGTGAACAAAATCCCGATTATTGGTTGGAGATTTCCAATCGGGGAATGGAACGGGTGTATAGTACTTATACCTGGAATATTCACACCAGCCGCCTGTTATCGTTGGCGCGGATTTATGGGTTTTGGAATTATACCTCGAAAGAAGATCGGGAGGATTTGTTGCGGTATATTGAGGCGTTGTTCTATCTTATTTATAAGCCTCGCGCCCAACAGTTGTTAGAAGAACATACGAAGCGTTAATTGTTTGGCGAGGAGATAGATAAGATGGAATGTAGGGGCGGGTTTAGGAACAAAATTAACAGTGAAACCGATAAGAGTTTGACCCAAACTCGCCCTGTTTCATCCTGTCACTTTAGCGTGCGATCGCGGTGTAAAATCAGGTAGGTTGGGTGATCGGGTTAGGGATTAATTTTCGGTGGGGAATAGGGCGGGTTTTGTTGTTGGGTTTGAGGTGGGTTTCTGGATTGAATCCCTAAACCTGCCCCTACGGATGTCAAATGTTAATATTAGGAAGGCAATGCGCCGGAAAATTCGGTAGGTTATCTTGTCCAATTTCGGTTATATTGATAAATAGAATATCGATAGATAAGCGTTAATGTAGGGGCAGGTTGAGGAACAAAATTAATAGTGAAACCCATAACATTTCGACCCAAACCCCCCCTGTTTCATCCTGTCATTTTAGCGTGCGATCGCGGTGTAAAATCAGGTAGATTGGTTGATTGGGTTGAGGATGAATTGTAGTGGGGAATAGGGCGGGTTTCGTTGTTGGGTTTGAGGTGGGTTTCCCGATTGAATCCCTAAACCCGCCCCTACCGATGTGGAATGTTAATATTAGGAAGGCAATGCGCCGAAAAATCCGGTAGGTTATATTGTCCAATTTCGGTTAATTGATAAATAGAATACAGCGCTTTGCGCTGTAATAAAGTACAGTAGATCAAAGTCCCCCTTTTTAAGGGGGATTTAGGGGGATCGAAAATGTACCGCATAGCAGAGCAAACTGCTGTATCGATAGATAAGCGTTAATGTAGGGGCGGGTTTAGGAAAAAATTAATAGTGAAACCCATAACATTTCGACCCAAACCCCCCCTGTTTCATCCTGTCATTTTAGCGTGCGATCGCGGTGTAAAATCAGGTAGATTGGTTGATTGGATTGAGGATGAATTGTAGGTGGGGAATAGGGCGGGTTTCGTTGTTGGGTTTGAGGTGGGTTTCCCGATTGAATCCCTAAACCCGCCCCTACCGATGTGGAATGTTAATATTAGGAAGGCAATGCGCCGGAAAATTCGGTAGGTTATCTTGTCCAATTTCGGTTATATTGATAAATAGAATATCGATAGATAAGCGTTAATGTAGGGGCGGGTTGAGGAACAAAATTAACAGTGAAACCCATAACATTGCGACCCAAACCCCCCCCTGTTTCATCCTGTCACTTTAGCGTGCGATCGCGGCGTAAAACAGTAGGTTTGTTTATCGGATTGAGGATGAATTGTAGGTGGGGAATAGGGCGGGTTTTGTTGTTGGGTTTGAGGTGGGTTTCCCGATTGAATCCCTAAACCCGCCCCTACCGATGTGGAATGTTAATATCGGCAAGGTGACGCGCCGGAAAATCGGGTATATTTTCTAATTTCGGTTAATTGATAAATAGAATATCGATAGATAAGCGTTAATGTAGGGGCAGGTTGAGGAACAAAATTAATAGTGAAACCCATAACATTTCGACCCAAACCCCCCCTGTTTCATCCTGTCACTTTAGCGTGCGATCGCGGTGTAAAATCAGGTAGATTGGTTGATTGGGTTGAGGATGAATTGTAGGTGGGGAATAGGGCGGGTTTCGTTGTTGGGTTTGAGGTGGGTTTCCCGATTAAATCCCTAAACCCGCCCCTACCGATGTGGAATGTTAATATTAGGAAGGCAATGCGCCGGAAAATTCGGTAGGTTATATTGTAAACTTTCGGTTAATTGATAAATAGAATATCGATAGATAAGCGTTAATGTAGGGGCGGGTTGAGGAAAAAAATTAATAGTGAAACCCATAACATTTCGACCCAAACCCGCCCTGTCTCATCCTGTCACTGTTCCCCATTCCCCGTTCCCTGTTCCTCAACATAACGTATAAAACTCATCTATCTATCAGGAAAAAATCATCTTTATTTAATGATCATCGGATTAAGTGAAAGTAAACCTAGTTTCCCGATGCATCCCTTTTGAATAGAAATAGCCAAACCTCAACTCTAAAATGGGATGTATTTAATGCTGATAGATCGATCAACACTCCGATGAAATTCCCCCGCCGTCTGCTCAAAGTCTTATGTAAAGCCTTACCCAAACTTGACCTTTTATCACTCCAGGTGCGATTAACCGTAGGCATTGCAGCAGTGTCGATTACGGGATTAAGTGCTGTTGCCATCTGGACGAGTTGGTACATGCAGCAAATCCTGATTCAAGCCCAAAAACATCATATTCAATATCTTAGCGATCGCTTCCCCCATGATGTAGAACTTTATAGTGAGATGATGTCCCTAGAAACAGGGATGCAAAAGGCGATTGAGAACTTAACTACGGGGGATACGCTGTTGTGGGTGCGTGGTGCTGATGGCTCAATTCCGGCTCAATCCTCAGCCTTACAGCTTAATCCCACCAATGATTTATTGTCCTCAAAGATACCCCTAATCCCTAAACTCTATCGGCTGAACGGACGCTATTGGATCGCCTGTGGTACTCCCTTACAGGTACAGGGTGAACGGCTAGGTAAGATTTATGTGGCAAAGGATATTACCAGCGAACAAGCTATGTTTTTAAGTTTGATTCGCACCTTGGGGATTGCTAGTTTGCTGTCCATTACCGTCATGATTGTGGTTATTTCCTTTTATATTAAGCGATCGCTGCAACCCTTATGTCAAATGAGTCAACTCACCCAAACTATTTCCGCTGACGATTTAGGACAAGCGCGGCTGCATCTGGATAAAGCGCCGAGTGAGGTGAAAGAATTAGCGCAAACCTTTGATAATATGTTAAACCGCCTGTTTGAGGCGTGGGAACAACAGCGGCAATTTGTGAGTAATGTGTCCCATGAATTGCGAACGCCGTTGACGATTGTTTCTGGATATTTACAAAGCACATTACGGCGCGGACACAACTTAACGCCACCTCAGCAGGAAGCCTTGGGAATTGCCGCCGCTGAAGCGGATCGGACGGTTCAATTGTTGCAAGATTTATTGGACTTAGCCCGGGTTGATCATGGCAGAATGCATTTTTATTTAGAACCCTTTGTGCTTAATGATTTAGTGGCTGAAGTCGTAGAGATGGCGGTGCAATATAGTAATCGAGTGATTGATAGTGATACAACTAGGGATGTTATTGAAGTTTTAGCCGATCGCGATCGCCTTAAGCAAGTGTTACTCAATTTAATTGACAATGCGGTAAAATATTCAGACCCCGATCAACCTGTTACCGTAACCTTAGACCAACAGGGGGAACAGGTAAGGATTCAGGTGTGCGATCGCGGACAAGGTATTCCCTTAGCGCAGCAATCCCGCATCTTTGAGCGATTCTATCGCGGCGACGAAAATCGCGCCCGTTCCCCAGGAGGAACAGGTTTAGGCTTATCGATTGTGAAAACGTTGGTCGAAGGAATGGGGGGTCAAGTTAGCGTGCGATCGCAACTGAATCAAGGGACTGTGTTTACCGTACTATTACCTACACCGGATTAGTGATTGGGGATTGGTAGAAATAACAAATGACAAATGAAAAAAACAATGTCTCAACTACAAGCATCTGATCAAAAATTCACAGCTCAGGAATATTTCGCTTACAACGATGACACCAATACCCGTTATGAATTGGTCAATGGACTATTAGTAGAAGTGCCTCCAGAAAGCAACTTCAATGTGCGAATTGCCGCCTTCTTGTTTGTCCACTTTCTCCAACTCGTACCCTTTACTCGTTTGTGCCACAAAGATGCAGAAATTCAGGTTGCAAGTGTCAGAGCCAGCTTTAGAATACCCGATTTAATGGTACTTTCCGAGAAAGGTGAAACGGTTCTCACCGGCAGTCCTCGCAATACCATCACTTTAACAATGCCTCCACCATTGCTGGTTATTGAGGTTGTCTCCCCCGACGACAGGGCTAGAGATTATCGCTACAAGCGCTCCGAATATGCGGTAAGGGGGCTTCCAGAATATTGGATCATTGACTCATCTGAGCGAAAAGTTATGATTCTCACCCTCGTCGAAGGATTCTATGACGAAGCTATTTTTGAGAATGAGCAAACTCTAGTCTCCAATATATTTCCAGAACTTACCCTGACACCCCAGCAAATTTTCTGTAACTGTTCTGCACCAGAAAACGAGGAATAATCTTGGCAATCTTAGCTTTCAATTCGGAGATTACTAATAACAGCTCAATACAATAATCTATACGTCTAATTCAACACTGTTACTGGTTGGGTCTCGTTCTTCGACCCAACCGACTTGCAATGTTTCCAGCAACAGGGAAGCAGAAGTCGTGTTTTTTGTTAGCTTTGAAAGCAGAACCTTTGCTATTTGACAAGGATACGCTTAATCGCTAATAGATTAACCGTCTTGACCTTGCCAAAGACAAACAACTGATATCCACAGAATAAACTTAAAATTGCTAAGACAACTAATCCGACAACCTTCGTTAGCACAAAAACTTGATGAGTCATGACAGCGATTGCCACTCCAGCCGCAATCAATAGCCAACCAAAATGACGTTTGCGTCCGCCATAATTGACAGTTAGCACTCCCAGTATCTCGACAATCACAAAGGGAAGGGCGAAGTGTGAAAACCAAAGACTGGAACTAAGAAAGGCGAATCCGGCTAGAATTAACCCTGTACCCGTTAACTTGGTCACAAAGGTTTCCTGTTCGCTAAGAGTTTCTGGAGTTTCTGGATTGGTGATCACAGCCAGATTGCTGGCGTCTTCAAAGATAAATGTGACTAAACTATCTTTTCCCAATTCTATTTTGTCGCCCGGATTGAGAAGATGTCGATTGGCGGGGGCGAGACGCATACCATTTAAGTATGTACCATTAGAACTGCCTACGTCTTCGATAAAATAGTGGTCTCCCTCTAGGGAAATAGTGGCATGGGTTCGAGATACAATGTAGGAATTGGGCAAATTGGACACATCAATATCCGGTTGTATGCTGTCCTCAGCCTTACCAATGTGAATCACCGAACGATTAGGCGGTAATTCAACAGGGGTGTTGGTTTGAACGTGGAAGAGTTTTGGTTGATGCCCGGGTTGTATTTGTGTGTTTTTCATAACGTTGGTGTGGAGATAGGGTTCTGAAAGACGGAGAGGATCATGGGAAGATGCTACCGGATTTTCCCATCAAATAATTTAGCTCTGAGTCTTATTATGCTCGATCCATCGGGAATTGAAACGGTTTCGTCTCAAGCAGATCGTTAAGATATTTGAAGTTATGGCAGAAGCCTAACTCAAGGTCTTGGTTTATCGCTTAAGTCGGTTAAAAAAGGCGTGTTTTAGCTTGGGCGGATAGGTAACAAATATAGCTTGACCAACCCAATAATCTTTCATCTGTTCAAACGTCAGGACTTGACGCCCACAAAGCGGGTTACCAATGGTTACCGTTTGTGCTTTTGCATCAATCGATAATAGGGCGACAGCATGGTTAAATATTACGCCATCTACAGGTTCTTTAACAGTCAGTACAGCCGGTTGATCCGCCGCAATTAAATCATCAATCGTTAAACCCCGTTGATAGTTCGGCGCTAAACCCAGCTTTTCCATTGCCCGAATTGAACCTAATTTGTAAGTTCCTTTTCGCGTCGTATGGGTGAGTTGGACTACATCCCGTTCCGATAAATTTGGATCTAATCCCACCAATCGGGCGAGTGTGGCGATACTGGCTGGGGCGCAGGTGTGGGATGTTGTTTGCAGAACCACTCCTTCAATCACTAACGGTTCACTGGCTATCCCCGTGATGGGTAACGTGTAATACAGAATAATTCCCAATGGTAGGATCATTCCTATGACTACTCCCAGCAGCAGGCGCAACCGTTGGCGAGACTGTCGTCCAGACAACTCAATGGATACGACTAGCCCTAGGGTTAAGCATCCCAACGCCAGTATAATCGGCTGATGATAAGCGGCAAGATACAAGCGGACAAATAGGGGGAGAAAGGGGTAAATATTGAATTGGACGCCGAGAATAGTCAGCGTTGCGATTGTCGCGATCGCCAGAAACATGCGATTAATCTTGCGGCGGTAATTCTTAGGGTTGTTAGAGAGAGTGACTTGGGCGGCTAAACGATTTCCCAGAATTGCACCGCTACTGAGAGGAATCAGGCAAAATAAGGTAATAAATAGGATGAGATAGTGCGATCGCATTGCCCAAAGGGTTAGGGAAATTCCTAGAATATAAGCCGCGAGGAGGAGTTGAGGTAATGTGATATGCGGTTTAAGCGGAAGTTTAAATAGACTGTTCATTGTTGTTTCAAAGAACAGCAGCGTTGATTGTTTTGATCTCGCACTCACCAAAGAAAGCTGCTGTATGGGTAGTAAATTCGTGGCGAGTGGAGTCTACTGCGATATATCTCTAGTCGAGTGGGGCTTATGCAGGTTCGTAGTAAGGGCTTTAGCCCTAGATTCTGTTGGGTTTCGGCGCGTCAACCCAACCGACAACGATATGAGTGTCTCATGCCCGCGCCTACCTGAATAAGGGCGGGTTTTGTTGTTCATTTATCGGTGGGGAGGGCGGGTTTTGTTGTTCATTTATCGGTGACAAGCTAAGTTAGTGGCTAAACCCGCCCCTACAATTATGGCTAAACCCGCCCCTACAATTATGGCTAAACCCGCCCCTACAATTATGGCTAAACCCGCCCCTACTATTGACCCTTCACGGCGTTCGGGGGTATGCTGATTAATTATTGATTATTAATTATGACTAATGACTTTTCCATTGTAGTCCGACTACTTATTGTAGTAATGCAAAAGCAGACTACCCGCTTCATCTAAGGTTTCGCCAAAGGTAATAATTCCTTCTTCATGTCCCGCCATAACTAAAATTCTTTTTGTGATCAGATTCTCTTGGTCAAATAATCGCAGCATTTCTCGTGCCATTTCCGGGGTGCCGTAGGGACAATCTTGGGCGGTGGTGGGGACTTGGTGGATTAATTGCTGCCACAGGGGGAGATGGTGAACGTGAATAATCGCCTGAATTGTCGGATTTGCCGCGTAGAGAGTGGCATGAGTTAGCGATTCTGATGAGGCTTGGATAGGTCCTGTACAAGTTAAGGAATTCTGTTCAACATCAAACTCGGTAACGATAGTATAGTGGTGTTCGGTTAAGGTAGGCAGACTGCCCGTCTTCGTGCCAGAGATGATAAACTCACCCGATGGGGTATAACGAATACTTAAATTACCAAAACCAATCCCATTTTCATACATGCCGATTAGGTTTAATTGATAGAGTTTATCGCGCCATTGATTAAGTTCGGCAATCTGGTTATAGGGGAGTGGCTTTGTCTCCATCCAATGGCATTGATACTTAACGTAACCTTCATCAATCATAGTCTTTCATTCCTATACGTATTGCTGATGACGAGGGAACAGGGAACAGGGAAGGGGAAACAGCGACAACGAGCAAAGACAAATAACACAGAACGAGTGACCAAACTGCGGTAGTCTAGAGTAGGTGACTCTTTATACTTGTTTGACGCGATCGCTCTATGTCCTCCACTGTTACCAGTCCTGCTCGCACGATTCGTATCGGTTCCCGCAAAAGCCAATTGGCTCTGGTGCAAACCTATTGGGTACAGGAACAACTACAAAAACACTACCCGGATCGGGACTTTGAAGTCCAGACCATGAGTACCCACGGGGATAAAATCTTGGATGTGGCACTCTCTAAGATTGGTGATAAGGGACTCTTTACCAAGGAATTGGAACTGGGGATGCTGAATCAGGAGATTGATTTAGCGGTGCATTCCCTCAAGGATTTGCCCACTGCGTTACCAGAAGGATTAGTCTTGGGGTGTGTCACGGAACGCGAAAACCCCGCTGACGCCCTGGTACTTCACGCTAAGCACCAAGACAAGCAACTGGATACACTTCCCGAAGGTGCGGTGATTGGCACCTCATCCCTGCGGCGTTTGGCACAATTGCGCTACCATTTCCCCCATTTCACGTTTAAAGATATTCGCGGAAACCTGAATACCCGACTCGGTAAACTGGATGCTGGAGAATTTGACGCTTTGATTTTAGCCGCCGCCGGGTTAAAACGATTGGGTATGAGCGATCGCATCCACCAAGTTATACCCTCGGAGATTTCCCTCCATGCTGTGGGACAAGGGGCGTTGGGCATAGAATGTCGGGGTGATGATCCAGAAATCTTGGATGTACTCAAAGCCATTGAACATTCCCCAACCGCACAACGGTGTTATGCAGAACGGGCATTTCTACGAGAACTCGAAGGCGGTTGTCAAGTCCCCATTGGCGTAAATACAGAGATTAAGGGAAATAGTCTGATCCTTACAGGTATGGTTGCCCGTTTAGATGGGACAAGCTTAATTAAAGATACCGTGACTGGGGAGGCGACTGAGGCGGAAGCCTTAGGAGTTGAACTGGCTCAACTATTACGTCAGCAAGGGGCGCAAGAGATATTAGACGAAATCTTCGCTCAAATTCAGCGATAAGGTAGGGGCGCACCGACGTGCGCCCTTCCCCCTAAATTCACTTAACTATAAGCTTCGTGTTAATTCTCATGTAGGGGCGACCCGCTTGCACAAATCAACAACTGTGTCCATTTAAATTGCTCGGGTCGCCCTTTACTTCAAAAATCCTTACCCAAGAAACCCAAGTTCTTTAAATCCCTCCATATATTTGTCCTCAGCTTCCAGTTTTTTGACAACTCTGCTGGGCAATAAATCACTATATTTAGCCCTGAGGTGTTTAGAGAGAGGTTTATACTCAGAAAAGAAAACTTTCGTCTTTTCGGCTAGATTATCAGTTGACTTTATATGCTCCGAAGTTTCTACAAGCTTGATCAAGTCATCTCTGATTTCCTCTCTAGATAATTGCCCTGTGCCGGATTCAGACAACTCTTCTAATGCTAGCTTTGCTGTAGCTAAACCGTTAACAAGGTTGTCGCTCTTATTTGAGAGTAACGTTGAAAGGGATCGGATTGAATTTTCTGTTGCTATATGCATAATCAGATTCCTTAGCTAATGACTTATAAAAGAAAGAAGGTTGAGAGATAAACTCTACTGCTATTATGCCTTGTCCTGGGTTGTAGACGGTGAGGACATTATCTTTAAAATAGGCGTAAGTCCGAAGAGATGAGAATCCCACGCCAAAAAAGGCTAGAGTAACAAAGTCAGCAGGTATCAAATTAGAGAAATGGGGACACTGTATGTTGTCGGGACGCCAATTGGCAACCTAGAAGATATGACCTTCCGGGCGGTACGCATCTTACAAACGGTCGATACTATCGCCGCCGAAGATACCCGCCACACGGGAAAACTGTTGCAGCATTTTCAAATTAAAACCAACCAAATCAGTTACCACCAGCACAATCGCCAGCAGCGCCTACCCGAATTGCTGAATCGGTTAACCACAGGGAAAACCATCGCCTTGGTTACGGATGCGGGAATGCCGAGTATATCTGACCCCGGTTATGAACTCGTCCAGGGGGCAATAGAAGCCGGAATTACAGTGATCCCCATCCCTGGTGCTACGGCGGGAATTACCGCCCTCAGCGCCTCTGGACTCCCCACAGACCGATTTGTGTTTGAAGGCTTTTTACCTGCTAGTGGACAAGAACGCCAACAACGGTTAGAGGTGTTAGCGGCTGAATCGAGAACCTTAATTTTTTACGAATCGCCCTACCGTCTCCAGCAAACCCTACAAGATTTCGCCAACATCTTTAGTCCTTCCCGTCAAATCGTCCTTGCGCGGGAGTTAACCAAATTACACGAACAATTCTGGCGAGGCACCATTGAAGAGGCGATCGCATATTACACCGACCACGACCCCAAAGGCGAATTTACCCTCATCCTGGCTGGCGCACCTGCTGAAGCCCCCGTCCTCTCGGAAGCCGCCCTCAAAGCCGAACTCAGCCAACTGATTAACCAAGGACTTTCGCGATCGCAAGCCGCCCGTCAATTATCTCACCTCACTAATCTGCCGCGACGCCACCTTTACCAAATGGCACTCTCGTTACCAACGTAAACGGGAGTTCCCTAATTTCAACCGTTAACCTTAATGAAAGTCCGACTACTTAGAAGTAGGCATTTTGCCCGCGTCACTCGTATCCTAGAAAAGGATTCTTGCGTACTTGAAGGAGCATCAGTTAGTATGGCTGACTTGGGAAATCTGTTTCAAAAAGCGTTTTATCTTGGCGTTGGTTTAGCCTCTTATGCCAGTGAGAAAGCCGGGGGAACAATCGGGGAACTGCGCGTTCAAGCCCAAAAGCTGGCAGATGAACTGGTGGCTCGTGGTGAAATGACCACTGAAGAAGCTCGCCAGATGGTTGATGATATGGTGCGACAAGCTCAACAGCAGCAGCAATCGGCTCAACCTCCGCAACCTGACAAGACGGGAACTGAACCCCGCCGGATTGAAATTATTTCCGACGACGAGGAGCAAACCTCTAGCGAAGAGCAGAATATTGAAGCCATGCGCCAACAGGTTCAGGCGATGCAAGAGGAACTGCGTCGGCTCAAACGTGAATAATAGAGGCACGTCTGGAAACAGGGAGAGAACCCGTCCCTACGTTTAAATAAGTGAGAACATGCAAATTTAAGGTACAACAGTTCAATATAACATGTTTTGGGAGTGCAGTCGGCAAAAAGGATTCGACTCAATCCCTCACAATTGGCTATTGTTATACTATCCTAAACAAACATCCCCTTAGCCATGACCCGATCTCTAGCTAAGTGCGGATTTGCCAAACTCGGAGTTTTTTCTATCCGTTCCCCCTATGGATGAGTGGTCTAAAAGTTTTGTGGAATCCCTAGAATCACTGGTAGATGTCGTCGATGAGGTTGTCGTGGAAGTCGCGGACATCATCGAAGACTTTGCTGAAGAATGGCAAAATACCATTGGTGCAGAAATAGATAAGTGCTTAGAGGATATCTTTGAACCAATTATTGAGATCTATTTCGAGTTAGAGTATGACGAACTAGATATTACGAGTGATCCTGACATGGGCTTTACCTATCCCAGAGATCCTACGCCGGAACGACATCCCGCTTGTATTGGGTGTCGTCATTACCACGGTCAAGTCTATGGCGGAAATTTATTAGTCTGTGGAATGCATCCCTATGGTTGGGATGGTGAGAATTGCCCAGACTGGGAATCCAATCCTTCAAACTATGATGACTTTAATCCGTTTTAGCGATTCCGGTGATAGGTTCCCCACTCAGGGAAATGTAGGTCATTGTACTAGTACAAGAAGCCAGAAGTCCGAAGGCAGATGGCAGAAGGCTATAAGGAACATAATGTAGCTGCTTTTAAGGAGCTTGTTAACTGGTTAGTATTTGAAGCCGCGCTGCACTAGATTATGGGTACAAAAATAATCCTCTTCGCTGCTTATGACTCATCTACCCACTCAAAACTCTGTTGTCTCAGATGCACAACCGATGAAATATGGTGAACGTGCCATTGCTGAAGGACAGCTAATCACGTTCCCTAACCCTCGAATTGGGCGTCGTTACCACATCGATATCACGTTGCCAGAGTTTACCTGTAAATGCCCATTTTCTGGCTATCCCGACTTTGCCACCATCCATATCCGCTACATTCCTAATGAGCGGGTAGTAGAACTCAAAGCGATTAAACTGTATATCAATAGTTATCGCGATCGCTATATTTCTCACGAAGAATCCGTTAATCAGATTTTGGATGACTTTGTAGAAGCCTGTGATCCTTTAGAGGTAACGATAAAAGGCGATTTTGCCCCACGAGGGAATGTACACACCGTCATCGAAGTCCAACACCAGAAAGAGGAGAAGCAGGAGAAGCAGAAAAAGCAACTTAACTTCTTGAAGAAGATAAAAGCATCAATTACGATTTTCTGGATTTGTTGGTTCTCCGGATAACTCCGGTGACGCGGAAGGGGGTGGAACCAACTCCGGAGTCAGTGGCGAAGTGGGTGGAGAGGGTGAGGCGGGTGAGACATTGGATGGAGATACCGGAGATTCTGATGGCGTGCGGAATGCCCACCAAATCGCTAGGATAACAGCTAGAATAGCCGCGATCGCACTTATGGCGGCGCCTATCTTGATTAGGGTGTATCGAGTCTGGGGTTTAGTCGGATCATCATCAATATGAATCATGAGTTTAGGATTTGAGTCTCTTACCTACCCAAACTAAACCAACCGACTCAACCAATGAAACTGCCTACAGATCCATTTAACGGGAAATAGGAATTTCTGCACCGTTTTTCAATCCTATGGTTTCTGCTGGCAATCCTGACGACTCCAGATGCAAGGGATTGACCCGCTTAGGTGTCAGAGTTGACGCTAAAACTTGGGCGGTAACGTGAGCAACATCCTGTTGAACACAATAGATGAGTCGTTCGCGCAGATCAGGCATAACCGCTAATGCTCTTGTCCAATCCGGAATCTGAGCGCCTACTGGATCATTAAAATACTGCTCACCTGCGTGCGAAATAACCTGTTCAAAACATTCGATCGCAATCTCTTCTTGGTGGCGATCATAGAACAAATCATTGAAGCGAGCATCGATAAAATACTTACGGGTGAAGCTTTGAGCTTCCCGGCGGAATTTGACGCGCAGCGCATGGATATGCTCTTTCGTAATTACCACCTGTTCCGTTTCGGTTAAAGTTCGCAGGATGGAACGGAAAATATCGCGACACATTTTTTGCAACCCCGAATTTACATCGTCACCCAAGGGTTGATGTTTGTGGTCAAAAATACCTAAATCGACTTGAGCAATGCGTTTAGATGGCATACTGCGATAGACTTCGGCAAGTAAGCCAATTTCTAAACCCCAATTTGCCGGAATGCGCGTGTGTAGGGCTAAATCGCTAGTCAAAGCAAATTCGCCAGCTAGAGGGTAACGATAAGCACTCAGGTAGCTTAAGTAGTCCTTTTCGCCGAATACATCCTTTAACACATTGAGTAACGGCGCAATAAACAAACGCACCACTCGTCCATGAAAACTCTGGGGATAATTGCCTAAACGGGTATAGTAGGCTTTATTAAAGGCAATGCCGAATTCCTTATCCAGCAGGGGATACAGCAGTTTGAGTGGATAGGAACAATCATAGGTAATAATATCAGCATCATGGAGTGCGATCGCATCAGCACTCAGAGACGCTACGCCTAACCCTAACCAAACCGCTAACCCCTTACCCTTATACTTGAGTAAATCTAACCCCCTCTCCCGCACATCGGTTAGAAGCTGAGTAATTCGTGGACCATTTTCCCAAATAATTAGCGTAGTTTGCGGTAGGGTTTGAAAAAATTGTAAGGTTTTGGCATAATCAGTCACCGTTGGCGCATTCACACAAACAATAACCGTCTTGACAAACTTGCAAGTAGCGAGATGATCGCGAATTTTAGTTAACGCGGGTCGTTTGAGTTCCTCGTAGAGCGCTGGAATTAACACCGCCGTGGGCGATTCTTCACTGAAGCGGGTCAATCGGGTTACAAGCGCATCCAGATTACAGCCAAAGTCATGAATCGTTGTAATTAATTCTTGCTTATAGTCCATCAGACTGATGACACCTCTGCACAACCGTTTGATTATTCAATTAATTTGAAAATTATGCTGTGATAATCTATACAAATTTGGAACAGGGTTCGTTCGTAGTAGGCACTTTAGTGCCATAAAGGTTCGTAGTAGGCACTTTAGTGCCATAAAGGTCTGTAGTAGGCACTTTAGTGCCATAAACCCTCCCTGGGTGTGATATCCTCCCAACAAACTATGTCCCGATGATCTGTGTTGGAACCTTATGTCGCCGTCAAGCCAACTGGTCAACTCTTTTAAGTCACGCATCAAGCCGCTACTAGAAGTCATCTATCCAGAGACTGATATCGAGCAACTAGCGGCTCACTTATTACAATTGCTGCACCCCCACTGTTGCGATTCAGGAGCGAAAAATCCCGATAAATGGAATGAGCAGCAGATACTACTGATTACCTATGGCGACAGTATCTATCGTCAGGGTGATCAAAAACCATTGGTGACACTGAAACAGTTTCTCGAACACTATCTTCAGGATACAATAACTGGCGTTCATATTTTACCCGTTTGTCCCTACAGTTCCGATGATGGATTTGCCATCATTGATTATCTCAAGGTTAATCCAGAATTGGGTTCCTGGGAAGATATCAAATCCATTGCCCAACCCTTTGATTTGATGCTGGATTTAGTCCTCAACCATGTTTCTAGTCAAAGTGCCTGGTTTGAACAGTTTAAACAGGGACTTAAACCGGGGTGTAATTATTTTATTGAAGTTGACCCAACGACTGATTTATCCCAAGTGGTGCGTCCCCGGAGTAGCCCTTTATTGGTCAAAGTGGATACCGTAAACGGCGAAAAGCATGTATGGGCGACGTTTAGTAATGATCAAATTGATGTCAATTTTGCCAATCCAGATCTGTTGGTGGAGTATGTCAAAATCCTGTTATTTTATGTCGTCAACATTGGCGCTAACTATGTTCGACTGGATGCCGTGGGATATTTGTGGAAACGCATCGGGTCATCCTGCATTCATTTACCCGAAACTCACGCCCTGATCCGGCTACTGCGAGAACTGTTACAACTCGTTGATCCGGCAGTGGTAATTATTACAGAAACCAATGTGCCGAACCGAGAAAACTTGAGTTATTTTGGCATCGGAAATGAAGCGCATATTATTTACAATTTTAGTTTACCGCCGCTGTTGCTGAATGCTTTACTTCAGGGAAAATCCGATCATCTAAAAACCTGGATGATGAGTATGCCCCCTGCACCGATGGGTTGTGCCTATTTGAATTTTACCGCATCTCATGATGGCATCGGTTTGCGTCCGGCAGAGGGATTGTTGTCCGATGACGAATATGAGATGTTACTGGAGTGTGTGACTCAATTTGGCGGAGAAATTAGCTATCGCCGCCAACCCGATGGCACAGAAAGTCCTTATGAAATTAATATTGCTTTATTTGATGCCCTTAAGGGAACTATAAATGGGGAAGATCAATGGCAAATTCAGCGTTTTATCTGCTCACAAACGATTATGATGTCCTTAGAAGGAATTCCCGCCTTTTACATTCACAGTTTGCTGGGAACGGGTAGCGATCGCGCCCTGATGGAGCAGACGGGTAGAAAGCGCTCAATTAACCGCCACCGTTGGGATATAGCGGAACTAAAGGAAGAGTTAGAATCGGTAAACTCATCTCACGCGATCGTGTTTCAGGAACTGTCTCGATTGATTCAAATTCGTCGCCGCCAGCAGGCATTTCATCCCAATGCGACGCAGTATACACTACATCCATTAAATCAGGCACTGTTGGTGTTTTGGCGACAGAGTATGAAGCGAGATCAGAGTATTTTCTCGATCCATAATTTGAGTGATATGTCCCAAACATTACCGTTATTAGAATTGAATTTAATTGCCACGGATGAGTGGTGTGACTTAATTAGTGGGCAAATTATTCCCGATATTCATGATACGTTTATGCTACAACCTTACCAATCAGCGTGGATTACCAATACGTTTGGCAGCTATAGTTAATTGAGAATCGAAGGCATAAGTGAGGTACTCCAGATCCCCGACTTGAGGTACTCCAGATCCCCGACTTTTTTAACAAGTCGGGGATCGAGTTGGGAATACTTACCACACACCCTCATCATTTTGGCATATAGAGCCGAGGTTTAAATTTCATCCCGACGATAGATATAATTTTGCCTGCAAATCGGTAATCTTTGTACATTCCCAAAGAGAAGAGTTGAGGGCAAAGTATTGTTATGTCTCAAACACGAAATGAAAGTACATGGATCGACAAATTGGCTAGAGTTGGATATACCGCCAAAGGGATTGTGTATGCAACTATCGGCTTATTAGCGGTACAAGCTGCATTAGGCAACGGTGGGAAAACCACAGATAGCAAAGGTGCTTTAGGCACAATTGCAGCCCAGCCCTTTGGTCAGTTCATGTTAGCGATAGTCGCCTTGGGTCTGATTGGATATGTGGTTTGGCGTTTCGTCCAAGCGATTCAAGACCCTGACCATAAAGGCAAAAGTAATGATGCTGACGATATTGTCAGACGTATTGGTTACGGAATTAGTGGTTTGATTTATACCAGTTTAGCCTTCAGTGCGATTCAAATCATTGTAACTGCAACTCAGAGTGCTAGCGGTGGAAGTAAAAAGCAAACGTGGACAGCCCGCCTGCTTGCCCAACCCTTCGGTCAGTGGTTAGTGGGTATAATTGGGGCAATTATTATTGGTTATGGCTTTTACCAATTTTATAAAGCTTACAAAGCTAAATTCCGCAAAAAGCTAAAGTTGTACGAAATGAGTTCTACTGAAGAAACATGGGCAACTCGTGCGGGCAGACTAGGTTTAGCGGCGCGGGGTGTAGTCTTGGTGATGATTGGTTTCTTTGCGATTCAGGCAGGTCGTCAGTATGATTCTAGTGAAGTCAGAGGACTCGACGGGGCGTTAGAAACACTGTCTCGACAACCTTATGGACCTTGGTTATTGGGAATTGTGGCGATTGGTTTAATTGCCTACGGAATTCACATGTTTGTCCAGGCAGAATATCGGCGGATTCGGGCGTAAACTCTATCTTATTTTGGATTGTCGAACTGATCGTTCAAAATATTTTCAGGTAAAAAATTTGTTAAGTAGTCTGACAAAAGAAAACGGCACTGTATTAAGTTTTGTAAAGCAGCCTCAAACCCTTACTGTTCCCTGTTCCCCGTTCCCTGTTCCCTAATCTCAACCGTTAACTTTAATTGTCCCCACCTACTTATCTGTTATTGCTTGTTTTTTTAGAGAACCATTGTCATGTACTTGATTGTCTTAGGCGCAGGACCGGAGGGGGCTAGCTTAATTGACTTAGCCCTTAAAGATGGTCATGAAGTTGCCCTGATTGAAGAAGATGTAGAACGAGCCAGAAAGGTTCTCAAAAGCCACGATATTAATGTATTTCAAGGGGATATTGCCAAGGGGAATCTCCTGGGGGAAGCCAGCGCGGATCGGGCTGATGCCCTGATCGCCGCAACGAGTGATGATTCAGCGAATCTGATGGCGATGGTTTTGGGCAAAGAGTACGAAATTAAGACGCTGATTAGCATGGTCAATCAATCCAATCATCAGTCTCTTTTTGAACGTTTGGGAGTACAGGTTCTCACCAATCCAGAAATGATTATTGCTAAGTCTCTCTATCGGATGATGGAAGATTCTGACAATGAATAAAAGTTAAAGCCTGGGGAAGTTTCCTACGGATTGGTCAGACCGAATAGGTTAAATCATTACAATTGAATCCCACTCGGCAAGTCAAAACTCGGTCTGGGCGGGTTTAGTTGCATTTAGGTACAGCCATAAACGATAATAGTGAAACCCGCCCCTACAGACGCTTCAAAAGCATGTCTCTACACCCAAAAACTGGTTCCCTCATACGAAGCGACGTGTCAAAACTCAGACCTCATTTTTTTTAGTTATCGTGAATCGACATATTAAAACAATCTTACGTGACCTAGGTTTATTTCTGTATGTTCCAGGCGCCATGGCATTAGTGTCTATACCTATCGCCATTTTGTTGGGTGAATATTATGCAATATTACCCTTCTTCGGGACAGCATTAGCGTCATTAGCGGCGGGACAAGGACTTTATCGTTTGTTTCGCCATGCAGAAGCCTCACGCCTACCTCATGCATTGATAGCTGTTGCCCTCAGTTGGGGGCTAATTCCCTTTTTTGGTGCGATCCCATTGGTCTTAATTGCGTCTCATTTAGCCAATGTTACTCTTCCGTCCATAACTGTGCTTAATTTTCAGGAACCTTGGAATGCTTTATTTGAAGCGTTTTCCGGGTTTACGAGTACAGGACTAAGCATGGCGCTGCGATCGAGTGATTTGCCACGTAGTATCCAGTGGTGGCGTTCTTTTATGGAATGGATTGGTGGCGTGGGTGTGATTGTGCTGATGGTTTCCATCTTGGAACCCAGTACCGATGCTTATCAACTTTACTATGCTGAAGGGCGCCAGAAGCGAATTGGTTTAACGATTACAGAAACAGTACGTCAAATTTGGTGGATTTATCTCCTCTACACGGTGGTGAGTATCGTCTGGTTACGCTTAGTTGGAATGCCATGGTGGGATGCGCTGAATCATGGCATGACAGGAATTTCTACGGGGGGGTTTGCCATAACTGATAATAGTATTGGTTCCTATAGTCCCCAAATTCAGTTAGCTGTTATCCCGATTATGATCGCGGGGGCGATTAGTTTTCCCATTCACTATCAATTGCTTCGCCAGCGAAAGCTATCAGCATTATGGCAGGATACTCAACATCGGGCGCTGTGGATACTGCTAGCTGGGGGGATCGTGATCCTGGTTCTCGAAGACTATTGGTTTAGAGGTCAAATTCGGTGGATTGATAGTATATTCCAGTGGGCTTCAGCCTTCGGAACTTGTGGTTTTAGTACGACAAACTTGCGATTGTGGAGTCCCACAACCAAATTGTTATTAACATTCGGCATGATTTGCGGTGGGGCTTCCGGTTCTACAGTGGGTGGGTTGAAACTAACTCGGGTTGTATCGTTGTTCAAAGGGATTCTGTGGCGCTTTCAACGCATTACCCTAAAACCCCATCAGATGATGCGCTATAAATTAGATGGCAAAGTCATTAAGGAAAATGAAGCGAATCGTCGGATTGAGTCGGCGGCTGTTCTGGCAATACTTTGGGTAAGTTCAATCGCGATCGGTGTTGTGATTTTACTCCATATCGTCACACCTCAATATAGTTTAAGTGACATTATCTTTGAAGCCGCCTCAGCCCTGGGAAGTGTCGGTTTGTCTACAGGCATCACCCATCCTAATTTACCGTGGCTAGGTAAGTTGACGTTGATTCTTTTCATGTGGATGGGACGTTTAGAGATTATTCCCGTACTGCTGTTGCTGTCTTGGCCCCTAGGTGGCTTAGGTAAGATGATTGGTAGGAAAATCCGTCGGATGTGAGGGGAGGGAACAGGGAACAGGGAACAGGGAATAGGGAACAGGGAATAGGGAATAGGGAATAGGGAACAGGGAATGAGAAAAAGTAGTGCTAACGTCCCGCTAGCTATTTTATTTAGTTTTTTATCTATCGAGGCTTGAGTAATCGTAGAGGCAATTCATCAATTGCCCCTACTTGGTATAAAAAATTACACAGATTAGTCAATTTTTTTCTTGACTTTCTCTTTTACATTTTCTACCGAATGTCGCACTTGAGCCTCAGTTTGTTTGGCTTGACCTTCCGCCTTATCTTCTGGATCACCCGTAATCGCTCCCATGGCTTCTTGGGCTTTCCCTTCAAGATTTTTGGCTGTGGCTTTCATTCGATCTTCAGTACTCATATTGATTTATTTAGGTAACTTCTACATCCAAGAGTATATCGAATTAAGTAGACTTATACGTCTAGCTACAGAAGTACTTCTTTAGGAATAGGTATTATTATACATAGCTTGATTTTGAACAAACTATTAAAATAGTATAAGCCTAATTTAACGACGGCGTTAATTTTACATAGCCCCTATTCCACTCAAAACTATTGAGGCAGTATATTAATAGTCATGACTCGTTCAGCGTGCCTAATTTTTAATCCTGTGGCTGGTCAAAGCGACCCCGACAAAGATTTAAAGAAAATCGTTAGTATTTTGGAGCCAGAGATTGAACTCGATGTTCAATGCACCACGCCAGAAAAGGATGCGGGTCAACTGACAAAAACTGCCGTTGAGCGAGGTGTTCAGACTATCATTGCCTCTGGAGGGGACGGGACGCTCTCGGCGGCGGCTGGCGCACTGGTGGAAACCGATATTCCCTTGGGTATTATTCCCCGGGGGACGGCTAACGCTATTGCCTCAGCTTTGGGAATTCATGACACGATTAAAGCAGCGTGTCAAACGATTTTAGACGGAAAAACCAAGAAAATTGATATGGGTCGATGTAATGGCAAGCCAATGGTACTGCTAGCCGGAATTGGCTTTGAAGCTAAAACCGTTGAAGAGGCAGATCGAGAGCTAAAAAATAATTTTGGTATGCTTGCTTATGTCGTATCAGGACTACAAAATCTCAATGAGTTGGAACCCTTTGAGGCAAAAATTGAGACTGACGAGAATACTGTTACCATTACAGCAACGGCAGTAACGGTAGCTAATGCCGCACCGCCGACATCAATTTTGGCTCAAGGACCGGCTGGTATTGTTTATGATGATGGACTTCTGGATTTAACTGTCGTCACTCCCAAAGATAAAACCAATGTAATCGCCGCCTCTTATGAACTCTTACAATCGGCTATTTTGGGGGAAAGTGCAGACCATGAGGATATTAAGTATATCCGAACTCGCTACGTTAAAGTGACCACGCAACCTGCCCAGAAAATTGTCTTGGATGGAGAAATTATTGGCGAAACTCCAATTCATGTGGACTGTATTCCTGGAGGCTTAACCATCTTCATGCCGATGCAGCAAGACTAAAAAAGAGACGTGCCATGGCTGGCACGTCTATACAAGACAAGGTGGCGGTATGTGGTATTAAGCGTATCTTTCTTCATGTTTGACAATGACCCAAATCGCATGAATGGAACCAGGAAGCCAACCCAGTAAAGTTAACAAAATGTTAATTAAAAAGGCTGAACTAATTCCTGTGGTCATAAAAACACCCACAGGTGGGAGCAGGATTCCCAAAACTATTCGGAGTAATTTCATAAGGATTAATAAATTAAGTTTGTCGGTTACTCTATAAAGCTTAACGGCTAAACTCGGTTATTAACCTCCATCTAGAGGATGATTTTTTTATAATTGTTGGGTGGGCAAGGTGAATCACCTCCTCCTGTGTATCACTGGGGTAGGTTGGGTTGAACGACGTGAAATCCAACAGACTAAAGCCAGCTAATCTAACAGGTGGCAAAATCTATCTCTGTAGAGATGACAATCAGACCCATGGAGATAGATACTAATGGTAGTATCGTTTTTTCAGATATTTGAAGATTACAAGTGAGGAAAAATTTATGAAGGCATTCTTTTTTACCTTGTTAGCTACAGCCTTGAGCTTATTGGTTGTTGATCTAATTGTTCCAGGTGTTGACCTAGCCACGTTTATAGCGGCTTTATTAGGGGCTGCATCCATTGGCGTGGTGAACTCATTTATCAAGCCAATTCTGTCTGTGCTATCTCTCCCATTGAATATCGTGACACTCGGATTATTTTCTTTGGTGGTCAATGGATTGTGTTTTTGGTTAGCTGCTGTAGCTGTACCTGGATTTGCCGTTCAGGGCTTACCCGCGTTTATTTTCGGTCCGATTGTCCTATCTCTGGTTAATACCTTCTTGAGTAACTACTTTGCTCAACGAGAACCGGAACTTGAGATGGAATAAGGACAACGCTGTATTGGTGGAAACCTGGACTTTCATTTCTAGAGTCGCCAGATTACCACTTTTAGAGGATGATGGTTAGTGCCATGTATCCTCAAGTACAGTTGTCACAAGAGTAGCTCATCCCCGGTTCAACTGAATCACTGACTTTCAAGTTATCACTGGCTTTGAGTATAAATACGCAGATACTGATTCAAGTCAACAAGCGTGAAAACTAGGATTCGGTTAAGCGAACTAGACACAACGTCTTCTTTATCCTACAGTGGGGATGGGTATTCGCCCTTATTTATCAATAACGTATTTTAAATCGGTTTTGACGATAACCTGTGGAGGTTGATAACAGACAGCCAGTATGATACTATATGGTCATATTGGCTTAAATTTACTCATATTGGCGATATTCCTTTGAGAGAAGCCGTTAAGCGACTTGGATTACATAAAAACACTTGCTCCCAGATAGGCTTCGACATCAAAAAGCCTTTGTCCGGCTCTGTTGAGTATAGAGGGAATGCTGCCATTATCTGCATACTTCCTGCTTCGTGTTTTTATGTAATACAAGTCGCTTAAAGGCATCTCTCAAAGGATTATCGCCAATATGAGTAAATTTAAGCCAAAATGACCATATAGTATCATACTGGCTGTCTGTTATCAAACTTCAAAAAATACTGCTGACGATATGCTGTGCGATGATGCCAAATCCATAACCCACCAGGGAAAAGACCAACAACACACTAAAGGCTTCCCAAACCCCGAACTTGGCAACTTGCAAATCTAACCTCACCAACGCCCCGCCTGATAGCAGCACCAGAATCCGGACAAAAACATGTATCCAGCAGAGAATCAACACTGCCAGAAAAGCGCCCACAATCACGGAAATAAAAGCGCGAGTA
>NZ_JAVJUO010000196.1:0-31600 GCF_040220555.1 Coleofasciculus sp. C1-SOL-03 | reverse complement strand
TAAAGATTCAGTGGCTTACAAGTTGACTTGGCTACCCGCACCAATCAATGAGTGGAGTTTGTTACCCAATGATGGGACGCCACAGCGAGATAGACTTTTAGGCACAATCCATTCTATTTTGGAGCATCGGGGATGTGGGCGAACAGCCGAACCCTCATCAAAGTTTAACCACAGCTTTTGGAATCAACAGCATTATCCTTGGACATTGGTGAGGCTTTTGCCCAATGCTCAACATTATACGGTTGCTCGATTCTACAGTCGCACTGAAGCCCAAAATCACCAGCGCTTTCTGGCAAAGTGGATGCCTGATGCACAATTTGAGGTGGTTTTCGATGTGGATGCGGTAGCTTCTACCGCTAAAGAGTGACATCGTATTCAATTTGGGTAGGGGCGCAAGGCTTGCGCCCTCTAAGGTTGCGGTTCTAAACGATAATTTGATGGGCGTATGCCAGGAAGCCCCTACAGTCATATTGTTTTGTAACGTGGGCAGGATTGGCGCGATCGCACTCTACCCCCCAAAAAGCGAGATCGCACTCCCTTTCTCAGTCTTACTCTATCGCTGTTGCTGTCTAGTCTTGAGACACCGGATGTACTGATACCGTCTCAATCAATATCGTCGGGTAAGTCGTCGATTGACATTCCCGCCTGTTCTAGGAGTTCCTTCAGGCGTTTAACCTGACTCACAGAAAACCTAATTTTGTGTTGTCCCCGTTCGTGGCGGCTAATTGTATTCGCTGCCATTCCCAGTGCTTTCCCGAATTCCTCTTGGGTCAAACCCAAGCGTAGGCGAATTTCTTTTAAGCTTGGCACATTAGGGTTGATATTTTGATTTCTATCGTTTACCATCTTAAGTGACTCTACAAGTTGTAGAGTTAAACAACATGAGCATGGATGGGGAAACTTTCTGGAGGTAGTTTTCCTGTTTCGTTTCCCCTTCCTCACTCTATGAAGCGTATAGCAAACTTGGTGTTCTACAAAGTGTAGGGATCAAGACAGCGCCAGACGCTGAAATTTCATGCTGCAACAGGTGATGCAGCTAGCTTGAGGGGGCTTTGAGTCCATTTCAATGGACTTGAGCTATGAGCCGTGGAATTGATTCCACGGCGGGGTTGGGCTAGCTACTTTTAAGCCTTGCCTGAAATAAGGGGCGATCGCATATTGTCTATGCCCAATCGCCCTTGCTAAAAAAACAATCACTCAAATCATAACAATGAAACATTCTCAATGGCTTCGCCTGCAAGCTGAAGGCGACAGGATTGTTGCGTCTTTTCGTGCAGATGGGTTCAACTGTCGTAAACAGCCACGCCGCTTGTGTTGGCACATTCGCAAAGATTCAGTGACTTACAAGTTGGCTTGGCTACCCGCGCCAATCAATGAGTGGAGTCTGTTACCCAATGATGGAACGCCACAGCGAGAGCGACTTTTAGCGATGATTCATTCTATCTTGGAGCATCGGGGATGTGGGCGCACAGCCGAACCATCACCCAAGTCTAACCATAGCTTTTGGAATCAACAGCATTATCCCTGGACACTGGTGAGGCTTTTGCCCAATGCTCAACATTATACGGTTGCTCGATTCTACAGTCGCACTGAAGCCGAAAATCACCAGCGATTTCTGGCAAAGTGGATGCCTGATGCACAGTTTGAGGTGGTTTTCGATGAGGATGCGGTAACTTCTAGCGCTAAAGAGTGACAGTGTCTCCCATTTGGTAGGGGCGCACCGACGTGCGCCCTCTCCAATTACTCGGTGTTACACTGTTTAGAGAAATTTGTGAGCCTATTCAGGTATGGAGTGGCAATCGATAGAAGGTTTACCATTCTTCCACAGATAATGGGTAATCGTATTTTCACGTATTTTCAAATTTTAAAATGCGATTCCTTGTGGAAAAATAGAAAAAATTGAAAAAAAGAGTTAAAATATCCTTAGTGAGTAACATAAAAAACCAAGCTAGAAAGCTAGCTTGGGAATATAGGACATTTAGCGTCCTGTGTTACTTGTTCTTGAGTTGCTGATGATCAGGATTTTCATCATTATCCTGCTTATTATCGGGTGCAGCGATTACGGCCATAATCGCGTACTCGATAAATTCAGGACGCTTGACGAAATTCCCGTCAACAACGGAAAGAGCAAGCAAAACGATGGCAAAGCCGAGAAAAATTGGCTTTTTCATTTCGCTTTTTGAATAAACAATATCTAATCATTATAGCGCCTCCAACCTTGCGTATGGTAGGCGCAATTTGTATGTGTATGGTCACATTCCACTAAACTTATGCTAGCTTGCGATCGCACTGCACCTCATCCTGACTTTTCAGGGGAAGTTTAGAAACTATTGTAGAGACAAAACATGGACGGTCTGGGCGGGTTTAGTCACATCTGGATACAACCGAAAAGATAGTAGTGAAACCCGCCCCTACACAATCTCCGTTCATTGCGCCATATATTGTGGAAAGGAAGACCCAATCCCCTCTTCCCGCCTAACCCGGACAGCCAATACTCTAAACTGAGAGATCGATCATCCAAAAAAGGGAACCTCACGATGCGACTCTCTCAAATGCTACTCGTCACCCTCCGGGAAGACCCAGCCGAAGCCGAAATCCCCAGCCATAAACTCCTGGTTCGCGCCGGCTATATCCGTCGCATCGGTAGCGGAATCTACGCTTATCTCCCCCTGATGTGGCGCGTCTTGCAAAAAGTCTCCCAAATCGTTCGGGAAGAAATGAACGCCACGGGCGCCCAAGAATGCTTACTTCCCCAACTCCAACCCTCTGACCTGTGGCGAGAATCCGGGCGCTGGGACACTTATACTAAAGCAGAGGGGATCATGTTCGCCCTCACCGATCGCCAAAACCGAGAACTGGGACTCGGACCGACTCACGAAGAGGTAATCACCACCATCGCCCGTGAGATGATTCGTTCCTATCGCCAACTCCCCCTCCACCTCTACCAACTTCAAACCAAGTTTAGAGATGAAATCCGCCCTCGGTTTGGACTGATGCGGGGACGCGAATTCATTATGAAAGACGGCTACTCCTTCCACGCCGATGAGGAAAGCCTGAAAAAAACCTATCAGGACATGGATCAAGCCTATCGCAACATGATCAGCCGTTGCGGTTTAGCCTTTCGCGCCGTGGAAGCTGATCCGGGGGCGATTGGTGGTTCTGGTTCCCAAGAATTTATGATTCTGGCGGATATTGGGGAAGATGAGATCCTCTACACTGAGGATGGGAACTATTCTGCCAATGTGGAAAAAGCCAGTTCCCTCCCAGCCGATGCTGAACCCTCTCCCTTTGAGACTTGCGAAAAACGGGAAACCCCCAATACATCCACCATCGACTCCCTGTGTCAATTCCTCAACTGTTCGCCAACCAACGTATTGAAAAACGTCCTCTACCAAGCCGTTTATGACAATGGGATGACGGTACTGGTAATCGTTAGTATCCGAGGCGATCAAGAGGTTAACGACGTAAAACTGCAAAATGAATTAGTCCGTTTAGCCGATCAATATAACGCCAACGCCCTCATCGCCCTAACGGTTCCCGACGCCACTACCCAGGCAAAATGGGCGTCTAAACCCCTCCCTGTCGGCTATATCGCCCCGGATTTAGATGATGATTATATCCGCCCTGCTAGCGATGTCGCACCGCGATTTTTACGCTTAGTCGATAATACAGCCGTTGACTTGAAAAATTTTGTCACTGGGGCGAATGAAACCAACTATCATGTCGTTGGTGCGAATTGGGGTGAACCCTTCGCCTTACCTAAACAGGTGGTAGATTTGCGGACAGCCAAAGCCGGCGATCGCGCGATTCATGATCCCAGCCAAATCCTGCACAGCGCTAGGGGAATTGAAGCCGGACATATCTTTCAGTTAGGCACAAAATATTCTAAAGCCATGGGCGCGACGTACACCAACGAAGCCGGGGAAGAAAATCCCTTGTATATGGGATGTTATGGTGTAGGCGTATCGCGACTGGCGCAAGCGGCGGTTGAACAATCCCATGATCAAGATGGAATTATTTGGTCACCCGCGATCGCACCCTACCACGCGATTATTACTGTTCCCAACATCTCCGACGCCAAACAGATGGACGCCGCCGAGACACTTTACCAACAGTTGTGGCAAGCTGGTGTAGAAACCTTACTCGATGACCGAAATGAACGGGCGGGTGTGAAGTTCAAAGACGCGGATTTGATTGGTATTCCCTATCGGATCGTTACCGGGCGATCGCTGAAACAGGGTAAAGTGGAAGTTGTAGTGCGGGCAACTCACCAGTCTCAAGAATTGCCCCTGGATCAGGTTGCTTCTACGGTTAAACAATGGCTTGATGCGGCATTAACCCGATAAACTGAAATGAATAAGGCAGCACTGACTCGATTCATCATAGTGGCACTTTATAGTTCTGCCTTTATGGGTGTAATGTTGGGTCTAGTCGGTGGATTTCAGACAGGTATTGCCTGTACTGCCATTGTTTTTTTCTCTATCCTTTCCTATAAGTATCCCCGTATCGGATTATGGGGACTGCTGATCTATCTTCCCTTCAGCGGAAGCATTATTTATTCGCTGGGCGATGTTTACCAATCCCTGGGTGAGAGAATCGCCTACTCCGGGAATCATCCTCTATTTCATTTAATTAAAGATGCATTTTACATTCCCGCCTTAATTGCCCTGATTCAGTCGCGGGATTCGTTCTGGAAACTCCTACCGCGATCGATTCTCAAACCCTTACTGATTGCGATCGCGGTTGTGCTAGGGGTGGCGTTAATTACGTTCCTGTTGATTAATGTTCCCCAGGAGTTTGATCCCCAGGTTAAAGGAAGCCCGTTTCTGATGGGAATTCTGGGATTAAAAGGGCTAGTGGGGTATATTCCCTTACTCTTCTGTGGGTATTATCTGATTCGCGATCGCACGGACTTATTTTTCCTCACTCGTTTACACGTTATTCTGATTCTGATTTGCTGTAGCTTAGCGTTTCTGCAATACCTGTGGCTAGTTACTGGTTTATGTCCCAGTAACAATAGTTTGACGGGAGAGGCTGTCTACAGAGCCAGTTTACAGGTAAGATGTCTAGTCGGCGGTTCTCTGTTATACAATCCTCAAGTCGGGTTAATTCGTTTACCCGGTACATTTGTTGCACCTTGGCAATGGGGTTGGTTTCTCATTTCCAGCGCCTTTTTCACGTATGGGGCGAGTGTTAGTGATCCCTCTCGTCGGTGGCGATTCGGGGGTTGGGTGGCGATGGTTGCTGTCTTGGCGGTGGCGGTAATTTCGGGTCAACGAATTGCCTTGGCGATCGTTCCGGCGACGTTTGTTCTGTTAGTATTACTCACGGATCGGCATAAGGGATGGCTACCACTTAAATTAGGAATTGGGGTGCTTTTAGCGATTTGGATTACTCGTACTTTGGGGAAGGTAGAAGAACGGGTGATTAGTTTAGTTGATCGCTGGGAGGCGTCTCCTCCTCCTTCGTTTATGCTAGATCAATTTCAGTGGGTATTGAGTAGACAAGAGGGAGTGTTAGGACATGGTTTAGGACGAGCCACTAATGCTGCCCGTCGCTTAGGGGAAACTCAACTGATTGAAACCTATTATGCCAAATTGTTGTACGAAATTGGTCCGATTGGGGTTTTGGCGTTTCTGGCGCTGGTGTCTTTGCTGACGTTTCTGACGTTTAAGGCATATCGGTCAGTTCAAGATTCGTCTTTACAACGGTTAGGGTTGTGTCTTTGGGTGTTTGTTTTATTTATTAGTTATAACACCTATTATTATCCTCTGGCTGTCGATCCGGTGGAGGTTTATTATTGGTTTTTTGCAGGGGTTTTGCTCAAGTTACCGCGACTTGATGATCCGGTAGGTTGTGAAACAGTATGTTCTGATCAGAAAGACGCTTAGGCTAAAACACAGGATAGGGCGCACGTCAGTTATTGGTGTCAACTTAAGATGAGAAGCAGGGGAAGCAGAGATACTTTCGTTATCAAGTTCGATCAGGAAATGCCTTGGTTGAGGCTATACCTCCCTTAAATAGCTGTAAACCCAAATTGGCAATGGTTTTGGCTTATAGCGCTTTTCAAGGGTACACTGACAGATCCCCGACTTCTCCTGAGGCTGTACCTCATCAACCACCAAATCTGCTGTATAATACTAAATCCGGTTTAGCCACCCCCTTTACAAGCTAGTCCGCGCAGGCGGACTTGGTTTGTGTAGCTGCGACTTCTAGTCGCCAGGGCAAAAAAGGGGTTCCTTATTACCGAGGTTTTAAAACTTGCCAAAGGATAAAAATAGTAAAGCTGATATAGCCACATACGACGATCCAATCCTGCCAATTATTAGACGTGAAAACGTTATTACTCATTGGGATTATAGATTTTAGTTTGAGGTTAGGCGACAGGGCGACCCGAGTCTATTGAGTGGATTGGGGGTGTTCATTGATATCAGCGGGTCGCCCCTACAACTGTTTATTGATGTTGGTAGTTAGCCTCTACAACTGTTTATTGATATCTAGACATTAGAACTTTTTTTACCCGAACTATTTTGATACCAAAGAATACCTGGGATATTCTAGAAGAAACTACAAATAAACTCTCCAGCGCCATCCGGTTCAAATGAAACCACCATTCCATCTTGGCGAATCCGGGTGCGATCGCGACAATTATATATCTCTACCGGGCGTTTTACCCCATCAATACTCACGGCGGCTCGATACCGCCAATAATACTTGGCAGAACGCTTGATACTCACGATACAAATAGTGTGATCCTTGATTGTGCGACACACCGACGCCTCAGCCGGAAGTGCCACAAGCCACACGACTACCAGTAATCCCAGTAAAGCAATCCATTTTCCCATAAGTTCGTCATTTGTCATTCGTCATTTGTCATTCGTCATTCGTCATTCGTCATTCGTCATTCGTCATTCGTCATACTCGCTTCCTTGAGAAGCAGGTACAGTCGGGGCGGGTTTAGTTACATCTGGGTGTAACCAAAAAGATAGTAGTGAAACCCGCCCCTACATAATCTTCCCCATCTCCCCCATCTCCCCCATCTCCCCCATCTTCCAGACGTAGCATGCTACGTCTCTACATTGCTTCCCCAGCTTCCCCAGCTTCCCCAGCTCCTGATCACTGCTCACTGATAACTGCTCCCTCATCTCCCAGCGCTTTGATAGATAGGGATTATCGCTTTGATTGTCAAATTGTCTAATTGCTTTGTTTGAACTTTACCATCAACCCATTACACTATAAACTAAACTCAGAAAACTTAAAGAAAATTAATCGTAAGTAAAAATACCTGTTTATCAGGGTCTCTTCATGTCCATTAGCACTGAAGAGGAAATTTGTATACACCCACGAGGTCATGTCGATGACTCAGTTTTTCCTTGACTCTGCCTGGTTAATACCTTGCTATGCCCTACTAGGTGCAATTTTAGCCGTCCCTTGGTCTCCGGCAATTATTAATCGTACCGGACCGAGACCCGCCGGCTATATTAATCTATTGATGACCTTCATTGCTTTTTTGCATGGGTTGTTAGCATTACTCGCCATCTGGAATCAACCTGCCCAATCGGTTGTGATTCCCTGGCTACAGGTGGTTGATTTGGATTTATCCATTCCCGTGACAATCTCGGCGGTTACGATTGGGGCAACAATGGTGATCACGGGGTTGAATTTCCTGGCACAAATTTATGCCATTGGTTACCTAGAAACCGATTGGGGATGGGCGCGGTTCTATTCGTTGCTGGCATTATTTGAAGCGGGGATGTGCGCCCTTGTTCTGTGCAATTCCTTGTTTTTCAGCTACATTATCCTGGAAATTCTTACTCTGGGAACCTATCTTTTGGTCGGGTTTTGGTTTAATCAATCCTTGGTGGTAACCGGGGCGAGAGATGCCTTCCTGACCAAACGGGTGGGCGATTTAGTCCTATTAATGGGCGTGATTGGGATTTATCCTCTGTCCAAAACGTGGGATTTTCCTCAATTGGCAGAGTGGGCAAGCACTGTCAACCTTGATCCCAAAATAGCAGCATTAGTGGGATTGGCATTAATTGCCGGTCCGATGGGTAAATGCGCTCAATTTCCCCTGCATTTATGGTTAGATGAAGCCATGGAAGGACCGGTTCCCAGTACCATTCTACGGAATGCGGTGGTGGTGTGTACGGGGGCGTGGGTGTTAATTAAACTGCAACCCGTAATTGCCATATCTCCGGTTGCGGTATCCGCCGTAATTTTAATTGGTGGGATAACCGCTGTGGGTGGTACGATGGTCGCGATCGCACAGGTTGATATTAAGCGTACTCTATCCTATTTGGTCAGTGCTTATTTGGGATTGGTGTTTATCGCTGTGGGTACGGGACAAATCCAAACCGCCCTATTATTAATGTTGACCTATGCCGTCGCCATGGGGTTATTGGTGATGAGTACCGGAACGGTTATTTGGAACAGTATTACTCAGGATGTGACACAATTGGGTGGATTATGGGCAAAACGTCCAGCTTGTGGCTTGTCTTATCTGGTGGGGGCGGCTGGATTGATTGCGGTTCCCCCTCTGGGCGGATTTTGGGCGTTTTTACAGTTGGGGGATTCGTTGTTTACCAGTCACCCGAAATTATTTGCCCTGGTGTTAGTGGTGAATGCGTTAGCTTCGTTTAGTCTATTCCGTGTCTTCGGGTTAGTCTTCGGTGGACAAGCTAAAGAAATGGCACAGCGATCGCCTGAAGCACATTGGCCCATGCTATTTCCGATGATACTGCTGATGGGGGTTACGTTACATGTTCCGTTACTATTGGGAACATGGCAACTGTTACCGGAATGGGTAAGCTTGAATCCTACAGTAGCGAGTTCGTTGGTGTTGTCGAGTGCGATTGGTGGCGGTGCAGCGGCGTATTTGTATCTGAGTAACCAGGTGGAAAAGCCGATTCGATTTGGTTCAAAGGCGTTGCAAGACTTTTTTGCCTACGATTTATATACCCAAAAGTTGTATCGGGTAACGATAGTGTTTCTGGTTGATTTGATTTCCAGAACGATTTCTTGGGTTGACCGTTATATTGTGGATGGTTTGGTCAATTTAGTCGCCTTTATGACGGTGTCTAGTGGGCAAGGTTTGAAGTACAATGTTTCGGGTCAAACCCAGTTTTATGCGTTAACGATTTTGTTGGGGGTGGCGTTATTAGGATTTCTGTTAAGTTTGCCGATTCTGTCGCGTCTTTCGCTGATTGTTGGTGGATAATTTACGTTTTTGTCGGAGTGGTTGGTGGTGAAAGATGTGTTTTTTTAACGCAGAGGAACGCAGAGGTTAGCGCAGAGGGACGCAGAGGGGTTAAGTGAGGTGGTGGAGGAATGGATGTGTTCACTGTTTAGAGGGATGTTAAATGGGGAGACGTGGGATAGCGTGTTTTGAGGTTTGAGGGTTTCGGGGTGGGTTGAACTGAATCATTTCTAGTTAGTTAGAGATTGATCAACTCGCCCCGATTAAGTGGAAGCGTTTTGAGTTGGAATTTTTGACAGAATTATGCTGAGTACGCTGATTGGGTTACCTGTTGTTGGTGCAATTATCATTGGGTTTCTGCCGGGAAAGGTGGCACAAACACGACTCCGGGCGATTGCTTTAGCGGTGGCGACGGCGATTGTTTTGGTGACGTTGTGGCTAGCCACGCAGTTTGATATCACCTATTCCGGTTGGCAGTTTCAAGAGGAGTTAACTTGGATTCCTCAACTAGGATTATCCTACAAGTTAGGGGCGGATGGTTTATCGTTTCCGTTGCTGGCGTTGGGGAGTTTGTTGAATTGGGTGGTTATTTTTAGTAGCCGCGTTGATGTGGAACGGCTGCGCCTTAAATATGCCCTGATTTTGTTGGTGAATGCTGGGGTTACTGGGGCGTTTCTGGCACAGAATTTGTTGCTGTTTGTCCTGTTCTATGAATTGGTGTTAATTCCCTTGTACCTGTTAATTGCAATTTGGGGGGGAAGCAAGCGGGAATATGCGGCGATGAAGTTTCTCATCTATACCGCTGTTTCCGGAATTCTGATTTTGGCGGCATTTTTGGGGATTACGTGGCTGAGTAATTCCACTAGCTTTAATTATGAGGCGATTCAAACTCAAGGGTTATCGTTAACCACTCAGTTGATTCTGCTGACAATTCTGTTGGTGGGATTTGGGATTAAAATTCCCCTGGTTCCGTTACATACTTGGTTACCCGATGCTTATGTGGAAGCGTCACCCGTCGTGGCGATTCTGTTAGGAGGGGTTGTGGCGAAGATGGGAACTTATGGGTTGGTACGCTATGGGTTACAATTGTTTCCCGAAGCCTGGTCCGTGGTAGCGCCGGGATTGTCGATTCTTGGCGTGGTGAGTGTATTGTATGGTGCATTGAGTGCGATCGCCCAAAAAGATATTAAACGAATGGTGGCGTATAGTTCCATTGGTCACATGGGGTATATCGTTGTCGCCGCCGCTGCGTTAACGCCGTTGAGTCTTTTGGGGTGTGTGACTCAGATGGTGAGTCATGGGATGATTCTGGCGATTCTGTTTTATTTAGTTGGGGTGGTGGAAACCAAGGTGGGAACTCGCGAGTTGGATGTTTTGAATGGGTTAATGAATCCCACGCGGGGTTTACCCTTGGTGAGTGCGTTATTGATTTTAGGGGGAATGGCAAGTGCGGGGATTCCCGGTTTAGTCGGATTTGTGGCAGAATTTCTGGTATTTCAAGGGAGTTATGCGGTACTTCCTTGGCAAACCCTGTTATGTATTTTTGCTTCGGGGTTGACGGCGGTTTATTTTGTGATTCTGCTGAATCGCACTTGTTTTGGCAAACTGGATAATCGTAAGGCTTACTATCCGAAAGTTCTCTGGAATGAAAAGGCACCTGCGATTATTTTGGCGGTGATTATTTTCTTCCTGGGGATTCAACCGGTTTGGTTGGTTCGATGGACAGAAACGACGACGAATGCGATTGTTTCGGCGGTGCCGATGACTAATCAGCAAGTGGCGTTGAAGTATCAGCGGCAAAAGTGACGGGGGTTATTTGAGGCGAGTTTTCCCACATCAAAACCGAGAAATAATTTCTGTACTATCCTGAGTTGAATAGGTAATATGAAACGTCAAGAAATAAGAAAAGTAACAATTGCCATCATTTCTACGTTGGCAATCCTCCTGGGGGAAGGAAGTCTAGATCAATCAATTGTACAAGCTCAAACCCCAATTCGAGAGTTAGAGCGTTCTCGTGGTATCACCCTATCAGGCACAGTTGTCAGTGTTGTAGGCAATGATTTTATCCTTGATGATGGTACGGGGCAAATTATTGTTGATGCTGGTCCTCGTTGGTGGCAGGAGATTAACCTATCTGCGGGGGAAAAAGTAACGGTTATCGGTGAGATCGATGAGGGTGAATTTGATGCATTTTCAATTACGCGATCTGACGGTTCATTAATTAATATTCGCCCGTCTGAAGGTCCTCCACCTTGGGCGGGTAATCGCAACAGAAATCGTCGGTAAGTCTTGCTATAGTTAAGGGAAAGAGGAATAAGATTATGACAACAGCGTTAGATAAACCTCCGACAACACGTAAACCTAAATTACCGCCGTCTCAGCATGAATTGGCGGATATTGTTCACCGCTTAGAAGCGGGAGGGGCGATGGTTCCTGATACGCCGGAAAATCTGATGCAAATTATTGGCATCTGGAAGGCGTATGCGGTACCAATGGATTTCTATTGGCGGGATTTGCTTTATATTGGCGAACGAGTCTTTTTGAATCCGTTTCCCTTCTTTAAATATTTCCTGCCCAAAGAATATTTAGACCTCCATAATCATTATGCGGGGGATGATGCCGATTTACGGATTTGGCGCGGACAAGCAACGGCGCATCCAGAACTTGTGGCGTTTATTGAGAAAGGGGAAACCCAGAAAATGCCCAAGTTATTGCATCACTTGTGGCATGACCGGATTAATATGGAGTTTGCTGAAGCTTGTATGCGGGCAATGCTTTGGCATCGGAATATGTACGCCCCGGTGAATCAGTTTGATCCGTATCTGGATACACAAGAGTATAAGGACAATGCGAATCGGGCAATTCAGGCGTATTTTCAAGGAAATCCTGTCATGCTGGGATGGCATAAGCTGTTCCCAGAGATGTTTATCGAACAATGTCGTCAGGCGTCCTATTACAGTCTGTTGGGGCTATTCTGGGAAGTCATGGCACCCGTGTTCTTTGAGGTGTCTGATCTCTACGATGAAGGAAAAATCACCTCTGTCCCCGAAGCGATGAACTTTTTGGTAAATGGCATCTTCGCGATCGCGGGTCGTCCGATCTATCATCATGTGTATGTTAAGGGGGAATGCTATGAGGTGATTCCTAAGTCCAAGGGGTTTACCTGGCTGTATGAAGCAGCACTTCCCTATGTAGAGGCGGTATTCTATCGCACGGCACCGTTTAGGGGTACGAAGTCCTATAATGCCCAAGCAATGGAAGTACCGACTGATCAGAAAGACTTCCATTATGGGGTTCTTTATGCCGATAAATTCCCCGTGGGTTCGGCGGGAGTTCCGCCCACATTACTGATGCAGGATATGTTACATTTCTTACCGCCTTATCTGCGAGACTTCTATGAAAAGCGTTGTCGCCGTGAAAGTGATATCTTGAATCAAATTGGTGTTACCTTTCAGCGATCGATGTATTGTGTGACATCGGCGGTATTTCAGGCGTTGCGAACCGCACTGCTGTATCCCTTAGATGACCCGAATCCGAAGCATTTACAGGCGAATCGGACATTTTTTGAAGCGCAATTAGACCGATTCTGTCGCCCGGAGTATGGCATCCGGGATGCGGCGCGGTTACAGTATATTCAGACGGCTGATTATCGGTAATTGATGTCTGATTAGGGGCTGCTGTAGGGAGTCTTGTGGTGAGGGGAGGGAACAGGGAACAGGGAACAGGCAACAGGCAACAGTTTCAACCCCATCTTTATTGATGCAGCCAGCCCTGATTAAGTTTTATACCAGATCCCCGACTTCCTTTGAGAAGTCGGGGATCTCTGTCTAACCCATAAATATACCCATAGATATAGGTGAAAAACTTAAAATCTGCCTAGTCTAGTTCTCAAACGGATTAACGTTAGTTTTAATAAGACGCTAATCCCACAAGAGTAAAGGGATTGGTGTATGAATATTACGGAATCAACTCATCCTCCAGCCAAGCTTCTACAATCTAAACTAAGATGCCCCCATCGAGTTAAAGTCATCACAAGTTTGGTCAGAAGGAGTTAACGAATGAACAACGAAACCAATGAAGCCAATCCCCTTCTTGATCAAATTGTGGCATTACAACGACGAGTGGGCGAGTTAGAAGACGAGATTGGTGACTATAAACAGCAACTGGCGCAGGAGAGAGAAACGCGCCAGACGGTAGAAACCCGCTTACAGAAAACCGAGGAACGCCTATCTTTGGTGCTGCGGGCGACAAAAGATGCCATCTATGAGTGTGACTTAGAACAGGGTATCATTAGCTGGAACGCAGCATACAATGAACGTTTAGGCGATCGCCCAGAGTCAACGGCATATTCCTGGGAATGGTGGATTGAACACCTACATCCTGACGATCGCGACGAGGTTGTCGCTAGCTTCAAAGAGACACTCGCAGGTACAGGCGATCGCTGGATGGCGGAGTATCGGTATCAAAAGACAGATGGTAGCTACGCCCATATTTTAGATCGCGGCTATATTCTACGGAATCAAACCGGGAAAGCCATCCGGGTGATTGGTACATTATTCGACGCCACCGAACAAAAACAAATTGAAGCCGAATTACGCCAGCAAAAAGAATGCTTACATCTTGCCAACGAACGGTTCCAATTCGCTGCCCAAGCGGTCAATGCCCTAATTTATGATAGGCAGATTGATACGAATCGAGTAGAACGAACCGATGGACTCACCAACATTTTAGGCTATTCCCTCAGCGAAGCCGAACCCACTTGCGACTGGTGGCGCGATCACATTCATCCGGATGATGGGGAACGAATGGATCAGGAGACAGCAACGGCGTTGAGTCAGGGGGATTCCTATCACGTTGAATATCGGGTTCTGCACAAAAACAACCACTATATTCATATCTTGGATCAAGGACTGGTGGTGGCACGAGATGATCAAGGACATCCGATTCGTGTCATTGGTAGCACCATCGATATTAGCGATCGCAAAGAAACCGAAGCTACCCTGAAACAACGAGAAACCGATTTGCGCTTAATTACAGATGCGGTTCCGGCGCTAATTGCTTACGTGGATACAGATTGCCGTTACCGCTTCGTCAATCATGCCTTTACCACTTGGTTTGGATATCCAGCCGAACATCTGATCGGTCAATCGGTGGCAGACTTTGTCGGGGCAGACGTTTATGACTATATGCGTCAGGATATTGAAACTGCCTTAGCGGGTGAACCGATCAACGTGGAAATGTGGATGCCGTTCAAAGATGGAGGATCGCGCTACGTTCGTCGGCAGTATATCCCCGATAGTGATCCGCACGGTAATATCAAAGGCTTCTATGCCTTCATTAACGATATCACCGATCTCAAACAAACAGAAGCCGCCTTACGAGACAGAGAACAGCGCTTTAGTACCTTATTTAATGGCATGGAAGACTGGGTACTCGTTTATCCCCTCACTCCCGACAATCAACCGGGACAACTCATTGAGGTGAATGAAGCTGCCTGTAAACGGTTAGGCTATACCCGCCAAGAACTCCTAACCCTATCGGTTGCGGAGATTGTGGACATCCCCTTAGCCGATCTTCAAGTCGGTTTCCAGAAATTGTTGCACGAGAAACGAGTCGTTATCGAATCAATACATCGGACTAAAGACGGTCAACGAATTCCCGTTGAATCCATCTATCGCGACATAACGGAACGCCAACAAGCCGAGGAAGCCCTACGCCGCAGTGAAGAACGATTTCGGGTTGCCCAAGATCTGTCCTTAGATGGGTTTACTATCCTCAAAAGCATCCGCAATCCTGCTGGAAACATTGTTGATTTTGAGTGGATCTATGCCAATCCCATGGCGGCAAAAATGCTGCATCATTCGGTTTCCGAGTTACTCGGTCAACGCCTGCTTACTATCCTGCCAGGGAATCAAACCAATAGTGACTTATTTGAGTGCTATGTCAATGAAGCCTTAGCAACAATGAATGGCGTCCCCCTGAGTCAACATTTAGGTCGTACTCTCTGGGAAGTAGTGCCACAGATGGCACCTGAATTTGCCCCCATGCTGCGTCAGATTTTACAGACTCGCCAACCGAGGCTAAACTTTGAGTTTAATGGTGAAGTTCAACCGGGTATTTATCGCCATGCTTTAGCCAATCACTTTCCCGTTTGCTTACCCGATGGTGAACTCTTGGGAGTCGGTGTCGCCGTGATGGAAATTTCTGAACTCAAGCGAGTAGAAGCCGCCTTACGCCTGAGTGAAGCCTTTGCCCACGCCAGAGTGCAAGAGTTAGAAACCTTAATGGAAATTACCCCAGCCGCGCTTTGGATTGCCCATGATCCTCACTGTCACCAGATGACCGCTAACCGGACGGCGTATACTTTAATGCGGATGCCACCGGGTTCCGTAACAACTGCCACCCCTGCCGATGGTTCCTATCCTCTGCCCTTTAAACAATATAAAAACGGACAAGAATATCTGCCCCAAGACTTACCCATGCAGCGTGCAGCGAGAACCGGGCAAGAGGTGATTGATGAAATCGAATTAGTTTTTGAGGATGGTACAGTACGCTTCATCTATGGCAAAGCCGTTCCCCTATACCACGACTCCGGTGAAGTGCGCGGCGTGATTGGTGCATTTGTAGATATCACCGAACGCAGACAGGCAGAACGGGAGCGTGAACAACTTCTAGCACGAGAACGCGCCGCCCGTAAAGAGGCAGAGTCTGCCAACCGGATTAAAGATGAATTTCTGGCAATTTTGTCTCATGAGTTGCGTTCTCCTCTGAATCCTATCCTGGGATGGACAAAGCTACTTCGCACTCGTCAGTTTGATCAAGCCGCAATAGATAAGGCATTAGCAACCATTGAACGTAATGCCACGATTCAAATTCAGTTAGTGGATGACTTACTCGATGTTGCCCGAATTCTGCGGGGAAAAGTTTCTCTGACTCGTCATCGGCTTGATTTAGCGATCACAATTAAAGCGGCAATTGAAACAGTACAGTTAGCAGCAGAGGCGAAATCGATTCAAATTCAGCCTCATTTTATCGGTAAGGTGGGTTTGGTTAAAGGTGACTCTGGGCGGTTACAACAAGTGGTGTGGAATTTACTCTCCAATGCGGTGAAGTTTACCCCATCCGGGGGACAGGTGGAGGTGACATTAGCAGAGGTGGATGATTTTGCCCAGATTACCGTCAGTGACACAGGTATCGGAATCTCTGCCGATATTCTTCCTCATATTTTCGACTATTTCCGTCAGGCGGACAGTTCCATGACGCGCCAATTTGGGGGATTAGGATTAGGACTGGCGATCGCCCGTCACATTGTAGACTTACATGGTGGCATAATCCAGGCAGAAAGCCCCGGTGAAGGACAGGGCGCTACGTTTACCGTGAAATTACCCCTGCTTCGAGATCAAAAGGAAGCAACGCAAAATACCCCGGATTGCCAACGCCAGCCAGATACCCTTCCCCTGCAAGGGATACGAGTCTTATTTGTCGATGATGAAGCCGACACGCGAGAACTAATTGGGGTTATTCTGCAACAAGCTGGGGCAGAGGTAATTACCATGGCATCAGCACCGGAGGTGTTGTCACAGTTCAACCAGTTAACCCTTGATATCCTGGTGAGTGATATTGGTATGCCCCAAATGAATGGCTATGAGTTATTGCAACAGATTCGGGGTATGTCCTCAAGCCAAGCCCAAATTCCGGCGATCGCATGGTTCGGCGTATGCAGGGGAATCTAATCAGCAAAAAGCCCTGGCTGCCGGATTTCAGCAGCATTTGCCCAAACCTGTTGACCCCAAGGATTTGATTCATGCGATCGCGAAGCGTGTGCGAAGCACGTATCGCCCAGTTAATGAAACAGGGCAATGAATGAGTTTTATACCTTAATTACGTGTTTTTGTCAATTTGCTTGAAGGCTGATTTGATGAAATGTCTGTGAAGATTTTCTGACAACCTTGAAGAGTTAGTAAACTCTCCGGATTGTTCACCCATTAAGCGCCATTGGCTGATAAAACTGAATACTAGAGAAACCTAAATTTTGAGCCAAGGGGTTTATCTAAATCATGCCCACTCATCCCAAATAAAGCGGTAAATATTGTTGCCACAATTTAAATTTGGCTGACTCTACAGGGTTAACGACAAGGTTAAACCCTTCAGATTAATTGTTAGCAAATTAGAGAAAAATCTGTTTTTTCTCAGTTAATTTTCATGCAAGTTTGTAGGTAGATAAATTAGCTCTCCCTAAAGGGAGAGTTTTTTGTTTTTATGAACAATTTAACTTTACAAAAACTTTATAAAAAGTTCATTTAAACTTTATTGACCTCCGTAAAAATACAGTTATAGTTAAATTGTGGTCAGAAAAAAAAACAAAACAGACCTTAAAAGCACAGTCATTGGAAGTGATTTTTTGGAGACTACAACCTAGCCAAGATCCCCCAAATGGAGGCGGTGATGACCCCTTAGATACCAGCACTAAAGGTTTTATAAATACAACGCCATTGATTTTTTTAGTAAGGAGAAAAACAAATGAATCTGAACGGAACTCAAGCTCTTTTGTAACATTCGCCAGCAAAGTCCTCCTTGTCTTGTCCCAACCATAAAATAAAAAACCTACACCTGTCAGGATCTACAAGGGGGGCTAGGGGGGATCTCTTATTAAGTAAGAGTTTCAGTCTTAAGTTGACACTAAAATTGTGGAATAGACTTTACCATTGAATCGGGCGCACGTCTATGCGCCCCTACGGTTTCGGGGCGTAAGCTTAATTCATCAAGTTAGGTGTGCCACGCCACTACGTATAGCAACCTGGCATAACTGCATATCCCGGTAATGACTCAGAGATATAGAACAATGTACCTGGGATCAGTCACTGGATAATCCGATGCCGAACATAACCCAACTCGCCTCGAAAATAGACAAGGTAAAAGTCTATGCCGCTGGTGCAACTGTTAGCCGTATCGCCGACTTGCACCTAGAGAATGGAGAAACGCCAGAACAAGTAGAAATTTCGGGGCTTCCCCTGGCGCTGGATGATAGTAGTGTGCGAGTGCAGGTTGAAGGAAATGCCAGTCCGGTGATTCCTACCGATATTCGCATCAGTCTCGCGGTTCCCTCTCCCCCAGAAACCCCCAACTCCCCCGCCGAGGAACAACTGCGCCAAGCGAAAGCCGAAGTGAGGCTTCTTCAAGAGACGATTGCCCTAATTGATAACGAAATATCTGTCCTGAAACAGCTTCATGTACCCAATCAACCGGAAGCAGAACCGGGAAAAGCACCACCCCCTTCACCCCTAGCCGCCCGATTAGCGATCGCGAATTTTCAAGATGAGCAAATCCGTAGTCGCATTCAGGAACAACGGGAAATCCAAAACAGCTTACAGGAGGCAAAAACCCACTTAGACGAGTTATTACACAAACAGGAACTGGCGTCAACCGCCCAACAGGTGAAACCCCACGAATTGCGAAAAACCGTGATTATCAGCTTAAGTTATCCGCCAGAGGTGACGGTTTCCCAGCAACAGTTAATTGTCGAGTATTTCGTTCCCGGCGCACGCTGGACACCCACCTATTTATGTCGTTTAGATAGTAGCACCAATACCAGTGCGATCACGGTTCGGGCTTTTTTGTGTCAGCGAACCGGAGAAGATTGGTCTGGGGTTCGCTTGGAACTCTCAACCGCTAACCCGATGACTTGGTGTGAGTTACCAGAATTACCCTCACTGCGGTTAGGACGTACTCAGCCTGTCCCCAGAAAATCCGGTTGGCGTTTACCTCCCGTTGGTGCAACCACACTGTTTGCCGATTATGACCGCCAGAAGCAACAGGTGGTCACTAGACCAAGAGCCTTTACACAACCAGCGAGTAGAATCAACAGTTCATTCTACAATCTGGAACTGAATCTGATTAATCAATATCGGGATCAAAAACTGACACAGGAGAAAGCACAAGACGATCTGGATACTGAGCTTGAATGCCTCCTGTCCGATACCGATAAGGCTATCGAGTTTCATGACCTGTTTGATGAATCAGGAGACGAGTTTGCTGACCTTGACGCCATGCTGTCCAAGGCACTAGAAAAAACAGAATGCGACTTAGAGCTCTATAGTTTACTGGAAGACGCAGAATCAAGCTTACGCCATTCTTCTCCGGCGCAATACTTAAGAGGTAGAGATTATAAACCAAAAGAAACAGAATTTGAATTGGGTAAAACCTTGAATAAAGCTAGCAGTACCTCGGGAATGAACTTGGTGAATCTGAGTTACAATTTAATGCGACTTCCCGGCGCAGATGACCCCAATAAGCGAGGTAAATTACTGCTTCAAAACCAGCAGGAAGTCTATCTAGAACTCTTTAAGCAACAGCAGTTTGTGGTAACATTCAATGTCCTAGAAATCGTCGATCAGGCTATATCAAAATCCCGCCAATGTTTGTCTACCCCATTACCGCCTGGTGGGATATCAGTACGTGATACAGCAGGTTCCTTTGATTATGCCTATTCTGCCGATGGACGGGTGGATGTTCCCTCTGATGGACAATTTCATTCCGTCGCACTAACTAGCCAAAGTACCGATGTCAACCTGCGCTATGTTGTCGTTCCCCGTGAAGATACCAATGTTTTCCGAATTGCCCAACTGCGTAATCCTTTAGACGCTCCACTTTTAAGCGGTTCAGCTGATGTTTATGTTGATGGTGAGTATATTTTATCCACAACATTACCCACCGTACCCGCCAAGGGACAAGTTGAATTGGGTTTAGGCGTCGAACAAGGAATAAAAGTGGCTCGAAACACGACGTATCAGGAAAAACGTTCCAGTCAGTTATTAGTTGCGTTCAATGAACTCAATCACCACATTAAAATTGACATTGCTAATCGTTTAGCCAACGAAGCACGGATTGAGATCCGAGAACGTATCCCTGTACCCCAGGAAGGAGAAAAAGTTGATGTAGAACTTGGTAAAGTTTCCCCGCAATGGCATAAATATGAACAAGAAGAACGCGAACAACTCATTCGAGGTGGATATTGCTGGCGGATAAAAGTACCCAGTCAACAACAAGTCAAATTATCAGCACAGTACACCATTAAAACCTACGCCGATAGTGAAGTAATCGGTGGGAATCGGCGGGAATAGTTCGTTCGTAGTGAGGGAACCTCAGCCCTCTCCAGCTAAATGTTATAGCACTCTTCGTGCTTACTACAAACTACGCTATATCGATAAGTGCATATCCTGGTAATCACCCAGAGATATAGAACAATGTACCTGGGATCAGTCACTAGATAATCCGATGCCGAACATAACCCAACTCGCCTCGAAAATAGACAAAGTGAAAGTTTATGCCGCTGGTGCAACCGTTACCCGTATCGCCGACTTGCACCTAGAGAATGGAGAAACGCCAGAACAAGTAGAAATTTCGGGGCTTCCCCTGGCGCTGGATGATAGTAGTGTGCGAGTACAAGTTGAAGGGAATGCCAATCCAGTAATTCCTACCGATATTCGCATCAGTCTCGCGGTTCCCTCTCCCCCAGAAACCCCCAACTCCCCCGCCGAGGAACAACTGTGCCAAGCCAAAGCCGAAGTGAGGCGAATTCAAGAGACGATTGCTTTAATTGATAACGAAATCTCTGTCCTGAAAAAGCTTCATGTACCCAATCAACCGCAAGCCGAACCGGGAAAAGCACCACCCCCTTCACCCCTAGCCGCCCGATTAGCGATCGCGAATTTTCAAGATGAGCAAATCCGTAGTCGCATTCAGGAACGACGGGAAATCCAAAACAGCTTACAGGAGGCAAAAACCCACTTAGAGGAGTTATTACACAAACAGGAACTGGCGTCAACAGCCCAACAGGTGAAACCGCAGGAATTGCGAAAAACGGTAATTATCAGCTTAAGTTATCCGGCGGAGGTGACGGTTTCCCAGCAACAGTTAATTGTCGATTATTTCGTTCCTGGCGCACGCTGGACACCCACCTATTTATGCCGTTTAGATAGTAGCACCAATACCAGTGCGATCGCGGTTCGGGCTTTTTTGTGTCAGCGCACAGGAGAAGATTGGTCTGGGGTTCGCTTGGAACTCTCAACCGCTAACCCGATGATGTGGTGTGAGTTACCAGAATTACCCTCACTGCGGTTAGGACGTACTCAGCCTATCCCCAGAAAATCCGGTTGGCGTTTACCTCCCGTTGGTGCAACCACGCTGTTTGCCGATTATGACCGCCAGAAGCCGCAGAGAGTCACGGTATCTGAACAGTTCCAAAACCTTGAATTATCTTCAATTAATGTGTCATCAGTACAAGAGTTCAACTTAGGAGGCAAACAGACTGTAAGAGAAAATCTACAAAAGAATAGAACCTCAACACCAAGAGCCTTTACACAACCAGCGAGTAGAATTAACAGTCCATTCTACAATCGATTATTACAGTTAGGTTATGCTAAGGAACGGCAGATAGAACAAGCACAGATAGAAAGTCGTAAATCGGGACGATCTATAATCGATGTCATTGAATCAATTACTGGGCGTCAGTTACCACCCGACTTAATCCGCCAGTACAAGAAACAGCAACTGTTTGAACTCAAAACACTTTATGGTGTTGAATCTCTTGATCCAGAACTGAGTGAAATTTCCGGGCATCAAGTCAAGGAACTCATCGAAAGCCTAATTCCTATTGACATCTGTAGTCGCTATCGTTTAGTGCCGTTATCCAAAAATGAGGGTCAACCGCCATCAGTTCTGGTGGCAATGGTTGATCCGGATAATCTGGATGCCCAAGATGATCTCAACCGGATTCTCCGCCCTCAAGGAATTGGGTTGCGGCGGATGGTAATTACCCAAGAAGATTATCAGCATCTGATTAATCAATATCGGGATCAAAAACTGGCACAGGAGAAGAAAGAAGAAGCGGCTAAACAGACAGATATTAGTAAGGATTTGGAGAATCTAGACACCCTGTCCAATGAACCAGAAGAAACATATTCAATGTTAGGCGAAGTCTTGAATGAAGGGAGTGCAGGGATAATTAACTTGGTGAATCGTATTCTCATCAAAGCCCTACAACAGGGAGTCTGCGACATTCACATCGAACCCCAAGAAGAATATTTGCGGGTTCGTTTTCGTAAAGATGGCGTACTACAGCTAGCCTTTGATCTCTTACCGAGAAAGATTAAAAATGCCGTAGCTAATCGTGTCAAAATCATGGCAGATTTAGACATCAACAAACGTCTATTGCAAAGTGGTCAGTTTCAACGTCTGTTTCAGGGGCGTCTGGTCAATTGCTTCGTCGAAATCATCCCGGCTCGGTATGGGGAAAATATTTATCTGAGGGTGCAAGACTCAGCCTTGGGTTTCTCAAGGCTACAGGGTTGGATTAACAATGATCTACTGACTTACAATTTAATGCGACTTCCCGGCGCAGATGACCCCAATAAGCGAGGTAAATTACTGCTTCAAAACCAGCAGGAAGTCTATCTAGAACTCTTTAAGCAACAGCAGTTTGTGGTAACCTTCAATGTCCTAGAAATCGTCGATCAGGCTATATTAAAATCCCGCCAATGTTTGTCTACCCCATTACCGCCTGGTGGGATATCAGTACGTGATACAGCAGGTTCCTTTGATTATGCCTATTCTGCCGATGGACGGGTGGATGTTCCCTCTGATGGACTATTTCATTCCGTCGCACTAACGAACCAAAGTACCGATGTCAACCTGCGCTATGTTGTCGTTCCCCGTGAAGATACCAATGTCTTCCGAATTGCCCAACTGCGTAATCCCCTAGACGCCCCACTTTTAAGCGGTTCAGTTGATGTTTACATTGATGGTGAGTATATCTTATCCACAACATTACCCACCGTACCCACTAATGGACAAATTGAATTTGGGTTAGGCGTCGAACAAGGGATAAAAGTGGCTCGAAACACGACGTATCAGGAAAAACGTTCCAGTCAGTTATTAGTCGCCTTCAACGAACTGCGTCACCACCTTAAAATTGACATTGCTAACCGTTTAGCCAACGAAGCCCGGATTGAAATCCGAGAACGCATTCCCGTCCCCCGGGAAGGAGAAAAAGTTGACGTAGAACTTGGTAAAGTTTCCCCGCAATGGCAGAAATATGAACAAGAAGAACGCGGAAAACCCATTCAAGGTGGATATCGCTGGCGGATAAAAATCCCCGGTCAACAACAGGCAAAACTATCAGCACAGTACACCATTAAAACCTACGCCGATAACGAATTAATCGGTGGCAATCGACGGGAGTAAGTATTAAATATTAAATCTTATGCCTCCCCATCATTTAACCCCCTCTGCGCCCCTCTGCGAAACCCTCTGCGCCCCTCTGCGTTGAAAAAATATCCATAGATTTCCCATTAAACCGCCCAAAAAACCATGCCATCAATTACACCGAACCAAAACATTCAATCCCTAACCCTCGACGCCCCTGTCACCCTCGTTACCCTACTCGAAGACCGCGCCTTAGTGCAACGCAAGGGCAAAGCCAACCTAACATCAGGATTATGGCGCATCACCGTAGAAAATGTTGCCCCAGTGCTTTCCGATAAATCCCTGCGGGCAGAATTTGCAGAAAACTATAGCAATGCCAGAATTAATGATGTCCGCGTTCGTCGCCAGATGCTTCTCAAAAACGAAGAACGACCCAAAGACATCCAGCCATTGTACAACGAGTTGCGATCGCACCAGCATCACCTCGCCATGGTTTCAGAAGACTCTCACCATCAAACCTATTGCTTTAAACAAGTCAATACTATCTTAACCAAAGCCTTACAAGAATTACCCATTGATGCCGTTTGGGGACAAATTGACCCCAAAACCTGGCGGGAACAATTGCAAACCCTGTTTAAACAACTCCGGGAATTACAAACAGAAATCTTAACCAGTGAGGAACAGCAAGCACAACTCAGACAGCAAATTGATGACATAACCACTCGCCTTCAATCCCTATCGCGTCCCGATACAATTTACACCGCTAAAATTGAATCCGATGTAATGATTTCTGAAGCCAGAGACTATGAAATTACCTTCGATTATGTCGTTCCCAATGCCTTATGGCGTCCTTGGCATCAAGCCCGTTTGCTAGTCCCAACTAACGCTTCTTCATCACCAGCAACTCTATCCTTTCGGATGGATGGGTGTGTCTGGCAAAATACAGGGGAAGATTGGACGAATGTTGATTTAGTCTTTTCCACCGCCCGCGCATCTCTGGGGACTGAACCGCCTCTTTTAAGCGATGACAAATTAAATGTCAAAGAAAAATCGAAACAAATTATTCTTGAAACTCGAAATCAGCAAATTCAAACCACTGGACTGGGTACAGGTGTCACCACTCCGCAGAGAGAAACGACTAATTCAGTCAACTTACCTGGTGTTGATGATGGCGGCGAAGTCCGGACGCTTCGCCCTAACCAAAAAGCCACAATTCCCTCTGATGGTCGTCCCTATCGAGTGCCAATTTTCTCTTTTGAGTCTGAGGCTGAGATTGAATATATCTTGATGCCAGAACTCTCTTGTCAGGTTGTCCTCAAAAGCAAACAAATTAATTTATCAACCTGTCCCATTCTCGCTGGACCTGTGGACTTAGTACGTTCATCAGAATTTGTCGGCAAAACTGCCATTGGATTCATCGCCCCCGGAGAGAAATTTGCCTTGGGATGGGGTGCTGATGAAGCCATGCGGGTACAGCGTAGCCAAACGAAAAAACAAGAAAAAGACCATCTAACCCAGTGGAATCGAGTGATTACACAAACCCAGTTATTTCTCTCTAATATTGCGGCAGAACCGAGGGAGATTACCATAACCGAGCGGGTTCCGGTGTCAGAATTAGAGCAAGTCAGGGTGAAGGTTTTGACGAAAAAGACGACCAATGGAGTTCAACCCGATGATGATGGATTTTGTACCTGGAAATTGACCCTCGCACCCTACTCTCAAGATAAAGTCACGCTAGTTTATCAAGTGGCAACAGCGCCAGAGGTGAAAGGAGGCTTGTAGGAGTACGGCAATTCCCATCCGTGTCAACTTAAGGTGAATAGCACTGAAATTTGGGAACGCCAAAACCCTTGAGCTACCGTAGGGTGGGCATCGCCCACCAGCCTTAAGTCGAATGGTACTGACTTAAGGCTGAATGCCACTGACTTTAAAGTTTGTAGTCAGCGCTTTAGCGCTTCTGGCACGCTTCGTGCCTACTACGAACCCAGCTTAAGTCAGTGACATTCATCTTAACCCCCCTTAATCCCCCCTTGCTAAGGGGGGAAATGTTCCCTCCCCTTGGTAAGGGGAGGGTTAGGGTGGGGTAGAATCAAGGTATTGGGATTTTCCGCTTAAGTTGACACCAATGCCCCTACAACTCAAACCACTGGATTGGGTAATGGAGGATTTTTCGTTAATGATTCTAATAACCAATACGTGGTCATTTCCCCTTTCCCTTTAACAGGAATCTTTCCCCGTTGTTCAAAGCGATATTGCTCTTTTAAACAGGTATAGGTTGCTTCGGTGACTTGAATTTTACCCGGTAAACTTAATGATTCCATGCGAGAGGCAACATTAACCGCATCTCCCCATAAATCATAGATAAATTTTTTGGTGCCAATCACGCCTGCAACAACTGAACCCGTGTTTACACCAATGCGGATTTGTAGCTGTTCACCATAGCTTTCTTGAAAACGAGCGATCGCGTCTCGCATATCTAGCGCCATTTGCGCCACGGCTTGAGCATGATTGGCTTTATAGACGGGTAATCCACCGACAACCATATACGCATCGCCAATGGTTTTGATTTTTTCTAACCCATGTTGCTCGGTTAGTTGGTCAAAAATTGAGAAAATTTCATTGAGCAAATTAACCATTTCCGTGGGGTTTATCTTTGCCGATAATGGGGTAAAGCCGACAATATCCGCAAACAAAATCGTCACATCAGCGAATTGTTCGGCAATCGCCGTTTTCTCTTTTTTCAGACGTTCCACAATCGGAGCGGGTAAAATATTCAGTAATAATTCTTCAGAACGCTCTTGACTTTTTTTCAGGGCAATATCCGTAATTTGACGCTCTAATTCAGCTCCGGCTCTAGCGGCAAATATTTTTAAGACCAATTCCCGGGTTTCATCATTGAGCATGGGTTGAGTGTCTAGGACAGCAATATGACCAATTACATTTCCGATGGAATCAGTTAAAGGAATTCCCGCATAGCTTTCGGCTTTTAAGTCCACTAAATCTTGATCATCAGGGAAATGCGCGATAATATTGTCAGAATAGCAATAATATTTGTTATTTTGAATCACTTCCTGACAGGGTGTTCCCAGCAAGTCATATTCAATATTTTTGACAAATTCCTCGTCCAGCCAAAAGGCTAATGTGCGGACTCGCTTTTTTTTAAAATCTAGACATTCGGTAACAAACGCATAACGAACTGACAAAATTTCGGCAAGTTGGCGAACACAAGCGTTGAAAAACTCGCGCCCTGTTTTAGTGGCGGTTCCCTCAACAATCAGTTGTAAGGCTTCTTCGCGGCGTTTGCGATCGCTAATGTCCCGCATCACCGCTATAACGCTATCCTGGGAGAGGGGAGAAATCTTGGCAGAGAAGTCTGTTCTGCCGTTTTCTAACTGGAGACTATATTCAACTTCAATCGTTTCCTGGCGTTCTAATACGTTTTGAATCGTACTGTATACTAAATCGGCTTGGGATTGGGGTAAACTTTCATGGAGTGTCTTGCCTAAGGCTAGTTGAGAAGCTTGAGAGACCAACTCATGGTTGGGTGTGGCGATTTTCAGATAGCGCCCCTGGGAATCCAAGACTAACACCAGTTCAGTCATGGCGTGGAATAAGGCGCGAAGTTCTGCTTCTGATGTGGTTAAAGCCGTTTTAGTTTTTTGCAGTACGCCTACGGTTTTTTCCAGCTTTTTATTACGATGTTCGAGTTCACTTTGCAGGCGTTTAAGGTTTAATTGGGTTTGAATTCGGGCTAAAACTTCTTCCAGTTGAAAGGGTTTGGTGATATAATCAACACCACCATATTGAAAGGCTTTCACCTTGGTCTCAGTATCCGAAAACGCACTCAGGAAAATAATTGGGATAGAACTTGTTTTCGGATCAGCTTTGAGTTGTTCACAGACTTCATAGCCACTTAATCCGGGCATATTGATATCCAGGAGAATTAAGTCTGGGGGAAGCAGCCGAGCGGCTTTTAACGCCATTTCACCATTAATGGCTTTGCGGATTTGATAGTTGTAGTCTGATAAGAAATCTGATAAAAATTTAATGTTGTGGGGTTGGTCGTCAACAATGAGGATATCGGCGATGAATTTATTGTCATTGGTCATTGGTCAAAACACTGATTTCACGGATTTATTGGAGAGATTGGGGTGGGGAAGTGAAAGGTTAGTGACACTGATTTCACGGATTTAGAGGATATCGGCGATGAATTTATGGTCATTGGTCATTGGTCAAAACACTGATTTCACGGATTTATTGGAGAGATTGGGGTGGGGAAGTGAAAGGTTAGTGACACTGATTTCACGGATTTAGAGAATATCGGCGATGAATTTATGGTCATTGGTCATTGGTCAAAACACTGATTTCACGGATTTATTGGAGAGATTGGGGTGGGGAAGTGAAAGGTTAGTGACACTGATTTCACGGATTTAGAGGATATCGGCGATGAATTTGTTGTCATTGGTCATTTGTGATAATTGAATGGTGAGGTTGGGGCGGGTGTAGGGTGCGTTAGCGTTCGCGAAGCGTTCCCGCAGGGTAGCGTAACGCACCATTTCCAACTATCTCTAACAGTATTGGTTTACACTCTGACTTGGGCTGGGTTGAGTCAAGTTGATCAGTTGATCAAATTGATAGGTTTCCACTAACTCACTTAGTATCTCTATGAGTTGAGATTGTTCCTCCGGAATTTGACGAATTAGGCTTAAACATAGGGAATCATTACAAGAACTCGCCGCGTAGTGGAGTTGCTCAATCCATTCGGATGACATAATCGTGAGATCATTGGCATCTAGAGTATAATCATAATCCGATGGAGATACGCTGGCATCGGTAGCATCAGACACCGTTTCGGCTGTTGTGCTATTGGAATACTCCACCCCTAAATATTGACTGACAATTTCTAGAATTTCCTCCCGCTGAAACGGCTTGCTGATAAACGCATCACATCCGGCGGTTAAACATTCATCTCGCTTATGGGCAAACGCACTGGCGGTAATCGCAATAATCGGCGGAATCGTGGCACAATTCGACTGTTTAATCTGTCGAGTGGCTTGATAACCATCCATAATTGGCATGTGCATATCCATGAAAATCAGTTCAGGTTGCCATTGTTGCCAAAGCGCGATCGCGACTTGTCCATTCTCTGCCGATTGAACCTGAAAACCCACCTCTTTTAACAGCGTTACCAATAGCTGGCGGTTTACCAGATGATCTTCAACCACTAAAATTCGATAGGCGGGTTGTCCGGGAGCTAATCCCGTTACCTCCTGGAAATCAGAGGCTGGGGTATCGGGGATAGATTCTATTAATTCTACCTGAATTTGGAATTGAAAACAACTGCCTTGTCCCAGTTCACTTGTGACAGTAATTTCACCGCCCATCAATTGCACAAATTGCTGAGAAATCTTTAATCCTAACCCGGTTCCTTCGTAGGCATTTTGCCCAAGTTTTGTCTGCTTAAAGGCTTGAAATAGTTCATCCATGTCTTCTTTGGCAATTCCGGGTCCGGTGTCCGCTACTTTGAATCCCAGGTTCACGGTTTTACCCTGACGAACACCCGATACCTCTAGGCTGACTTGACCGTTTTCGGTGTATTTAATCGCGTTACTCAGCAAGTTAATTAAGACTTGACGCAATTTATGTTCATCGGTTCTAATCCATGGGGGAACGGTATCGTCTCGCTGAACCTTTAAGCGTAACCCTTTGGACTTTGCCTTGAGTTGGAACATGGAGTCCAGACGGCGCAAGAGTTGATGTAAATTACAGTCAGTTTCCGCTAAGGTTATCCGCCCCGCTTCAATTTTTGACATCTCTAAAACATCATTAATTAACTCCTGTAAATGTTCACCACTGTGATTAATAATTTCCATGTACCCTTGATGCTGGGCGGGTAAGGATTGATCGCGCTGCATGAGTTGCGTAAATCCTAAAATCGCATTCATGGGTGTGCGGAGTTCGTGACTCATATTGGATAAAAACTCACTTTTTGCCCGATTTGCCGCATCCGCTGCTTCTTTTGCCTGTTGGAGTTCGAGGGCTTGGTTTTGGGTTTGGGCAAAGAGTTCAGCCTGTTGAACGGCAACACCAAGCTGATTGCCAATTTGGGTAACAATTTGGACTTCTGCGGGTTGCCATTGTCGAGGATTACTGTTTTGATACACCCCTAAGAGTCCCCACAGTTTTTGACCGCAAAAAATGGGGGTGATGATGTAGGCTTGGGCTTGCATGCGTTTGAGCAAGTTGAGATAGCATTCGGAAAAGTTAGCTTGTTCAACATCAAAGACGCAGCAATAGGTGTTCTTTTGTCGATAGATTCCACCCTGTTTTTCTTGTAGATACGTGTCTTGAACCAAGCCATCTGCACTGGTTAATTGAGTGGCAAAACAGTGAGGATTAACCGTTGTGGTTTGGGCAAAGGTAGAGGATTTTTTACCGTCACGAAGTAAAGCCTGCCAACCGGAGGCAACGGATTCGGCAGCGATTGCCCCACTCCAATCGGGGTTAAATTCATAAATCAGAACGCGATCACAGTCAATGGCGTGTCGTAATTCAGCCGTTGTTGCCTTAAAGATGGCGTCTAAATCTAAGCTTTGGCGCATTTGCTGGATGACACGGTTAATTGTTTTTTCCCGCTGTGCCATCAATTTGATCGCGGCTTCGGCGGCAATCCGTTCTTGAATTTCAGTTTCTAAGGTGGCGTTGGTTGCCACTAATTCTGCGGTGCGTTCCTCAACCCGAAATTCTAAGGCTGCGTAGGCGCGATGTTTTTCGTCTTCTGCCCATTTCCGTTGCAATTCTGTGGCGGCGCGGGCGGTAAATACGTTCATCATCGTTTGATCTAAATTGGTGATGCACAAGGGTTTGACATCACAAATACCCAGCATCCCAATCACCTGTTGATTTCCGTCGAGTAAGGGAATCTCCACGCAATGTTTGGTATCTGTTGTATCAGGGAAAAGTTGCTGCCAATTGTTAGCTTCGTTACCACTCTGTTGAGTTGGGGGAATAATTTCACAGGTAGGCTGTAAATTGGAAATCTGACAGGATGTGATGCAACCACAAGCCAGACTGCGCCATCCTGGTTCGCGATCGCCGATTTTCTCAGCGACGACGACAGCAGGGACATGTAAAGATTTTGCCAGATTCTGCACCAAGGCGGCAAAAAAGTCTTCTCCGGTAACCGATGCTGTACCTGCAACAATGGCGCGTAGGGTTTCCTCGGTTTGGCGCCGTTGTGCCACTTGCTGCTGTAATTCCTGGTTAATCGCTTCTAATTGTTCCGGGGTGCGTAGGGCGAGGAATTGGGGCAGTAAATCGATTAATCGTAGCGCTGTATAACAAGATATCAGGGCAGTTAAAGCGCGTTCAAGTCCGGATATCCAGTAATCGGCATACCACAGTGTCCAAATATCAAACAGATGTCCGACACCACAGAAAATAATAAACGCCCCGAATAAAACAAAGACTCTAGAGAACGGAATATCTCGGCGTTGGCGGACAAAGTAAATTAGCATCGCCGGAATCGAGAAATACGCGATCGCAATCAGCGCATCACTGGCAACATGCAATCCCACCAAGGGAGTTTGCCACAGGTAACAATTCCCGTGGGGCATGTAGCTACGGGAGGATAAAATAGTTTGTAATGAGTCCAGCACAGTCTTCTTTTCCTAAAAAATTCTTTAAAGCAACGGTTTAATCCACCCTGGTTTGTCTTATCGTGCCATTATATCGGCTCACAATTGTAGCTGTGTCAGTCCATTGGTTAGGTGGATGGACATAAACCTAACTCTATTAAGTCTAGAAATCTGTGTAGGGGCGGGTTTAGGGACAACATTAATGGAGTAACCAATAACCTTTATACAAAACCCGCCCTGCCCCACCCTTTCACCCCGACATTTTTTATGTGCGATCGCGGTTGGGAATTTAATCAGTTTTGTTGTCCGGTTTTGGATTAATTGATTGCCTTGTGCTGGGGGAATGGGCGGGTTTTATTCTTAAGTTTAAGGTGAGGAGGGCGGGTTTTGTTGTTCCCTTATCGGTGGGGAGGGCGGGTTTTGTTCGACAGTTATCGGTGGGGAGGGCGGGTTTTGTTGTTCCCTTATCGGTGGGGAGGGCGGGTTTTGTTCGACAGTTATCGGTGACTAGCTGAATTGATTCCCTAAACCCGCCCCTACAATTGTCCCTAAACCCGCCCCT